>CAZEPS010000120.1:0-3213 GCA_964514165.1 uncultured Leptospirales bacterium | reverse complement strand
CTTCACGCTCGAGTTCACCGCGCTCACGTACGCCGAAGACGAAATCGTTGCCCCGGATATGGCGTCGATACTCCCCCCGTCGCCGGTGAGGGCGAAGGGTTCGGCCGCGCTTTTCCCGGCGAACCGGCCGCCGAAGTCCTCGTCCTTCACCCGGGAGCCGATGCCGGGGGTCTCGGACATGGTGGTCACGGCCGCCCCGGTGATGGTGCCGTCTTCAAGGCGGTATCCGACCATGACGCCGAGGTCGCCCCCGTAGCCGCCGGCGCTGGTTTCAAAAGCCAGTGCCCAGGGCTCGCCCCCCTGTTTACCGATAAACACGGTGTATTCGGTCCCGTCCACGGTGACCGTGGCACGGTTTTCTTTCTGTATTATCGCGTCGAGGTTCTCGGCGCCGGCGAGCACCTCTGCCAGGGCCGGGGCCTTCTCGAACTTCAGCTTCTGTATCTCGATTTCCTCTGCGGTGGCCATTTTTATCGCGGCGAGCCCGAGGCCGCACACCGCGCAGATGACGGTCAGGACAACGAGCATTTTCACAATCTCTTTCACGCCGCGGCCACCTCCATCTTTTTGCCCGGCACGGCCGGCCGGATTTTGTCGAGAACCGGGTTCAGTATGTTCATGATAAGAATGGCGAATACCACCCCGTCAGGGTAGGCGCTCCATGCCCGGAGTACGATGGTGAAGAGGCCGCACCCGAGACCGAATATAACCATGGCCTTTTTGTTCACCGGGGAACTGGAAAAATCGGTGGAGAGGAAAAAGGCCCCGATAACCATGTTCCCGGTGAGAAGGTGGAACCAGGGTGTGGCGTAGGCGGATTTGTCCACGAGCCAGAAGGCAGCCGCCGTAAGGGCGGCCCCGGCGAGAAAGAAGAAGGGGATGCGCCAGGAGATCACCCCCCGGAGGATGAGGAAAATCCCCCCTATGGCGAGAAGGTAGACCGGCACGGCCCCGAGCCCGCCGAACTGGTTGCCGAGGGCGAGGTCTTTCACCGTGAACTGGGCCAGGGCTTCGGCCCCGGAATTTTTCAATACCGACAGCGGGTACTTCAGGGGAAACTCAAAATTGTAGTTCACCATGGCCATATCGAAGTTGAGGTAATCGGGCCACGAGAGCCTGATCGCCGCCCAACCGAGGAGGGCCGGGCTGAAGGGATTGGTGCCCCGGCCCCCAAAGATGGCCTTGCCCACGAGCACGGCGAAAAGGGTGCCGGCCAGGATGACCCACCAGGGGATCTTCGGGGGGAATATCATGGCCAGGAAAAGGCCTATGACCAGGGCATTGAAGTCTTCTATCTCGGGCTCCCGGCGGAAGAAGAATTTCAGGATTACGTATTCAAAGAACATGGCGGAGCCCCCGGCCAGTGCCAGGACCCGGGCCGCGTCCATGCCGAAACGGTAGAGAGAGAAAACAATGGCAGGGGCCAGGGCCAGGACAACCATGATGTTCATTTTGCCCGGGCTTGATCCGTCATGAATATGGGGGGCGGGAGACAGGGTCAGGTTGAGGTTCATGTCACGCATCGCTCCCCTCCCTGAGCTCACGCTGGCGGAGCTGCTCTTTCGCGAACAGGAGATACTGGACCACCGGCCTCCGGGTGGAGCAGACGTAGGAACAGAGGCCGCACTCGATGCAGTAGTCGAGGTCGAGCTCGGCGCACCGCTCAAACAGGGCGAACTCGGCGTACCGGGCAAGGAGGTTCACCGGGAGTTTGTTCGGGCACACGGCCACGCATTTCCCGCAGTTCATGCAGGCGGACCCGGTCACCCCGTAGATGTCACCGGCGTCCATAATCTGGACCGCATGGGCGTCGTCGGTGACCGGGAAGTCGAGGCGGCTCACCGCCTTTCCCCGCATGGCCCCGCCGATGGTGACCTTGTCACCGTTCCCGGCTGAAATATAGGTGTTCCTGAGAACGTCGTACACCGGGGTGCCGACCCGCACCGACAGGTTCTTCACCGGCCTGCCGTACCGCCCGATGACGGTGATGATTCTCCCGGGCCAGCAGGACCCGGTCTCCAGGGTCTTTACCATGGCAAGGAGCCGGTCCGCGCCGATAACAATCGCCTTTTTTCCCGTGCCCCCGAGCACGTGCCGGGGAACGAGCTCCGTCATGCCCCGGGGATACAGGGAAGAGATGACCCTGATGGCGGCCCTGATCTCCTTCGAGGCCAGGATGTTCCGCACCAGGGCCTCGTTGTGCCTGGTCACCGCGATATAAACCGGGTTGTCCGTGGTACGGTTCAGGAGGGCGAGCCCCTTTTCGATTTCGGCGCTGAAATTTATTAGAATATTTCGGATATTACAGACCCGAAGGTCGCTTTCGAGGAGGTTCACGATAATGCCGTCGAGATCGGTATCGGTAAAACCGGTGTTGAACGACGCCATTTTGAGAAGATCGACCAGTTCCGGACCGGTGCGGGAAAGAAAACCTTCGCTCCCCTGGAAGAGGTACTCGTACTCGTCGTCTTCGATGTCGATTGTTATCGCCGTGAAGCGCTTTCCGTCTATCCAGGTCAGGTCGGATATGTCCAGCACCGTGCCGGTGACCGGTGAAAAGCGGAGGAACCGATTGTTATCAGTAAAAATCTTCTGTCCGGTCTTGACGCGCTCCTTCGGTTTGAGATTAACTTTGTCGTAACCGACCTGCCCGCTGTCCACCAGGACCATGGACGTTTCGGGAAGGGGGAGCTCCTCGAAGGGAATCTCATGCTCGCCATAGGCGAGCATGGGGGGCAGAAAGCCGAATATTTTTCTCAGGTCCATCATGACGGTCACTGCTGATGGCACATGGAGCAGTCCTCGCCCCCCATGCCGAGCATCTCCTCGTGGCAGCTTACGCACCGGGCCCCGACGCAGTTAACGTGGGGGGCCGTGTGTTCGCACAATCCTTCGTACATGGTGCCGGGGCTGTGGCAGTCCCGGCATCGCCAGTCTTTTATGGACGTGTCCGGGAGTGTGTTGTGATGGCACTCCTGACACTCGAGAAAACCGTAGTTGATAACGTGGGCCTTGTGGGAAAAAATGACGTCCCCGCCGCCGGTTTTGAAGAACACCCTGTTCGGGAAGGCGGATTTCTCGGTGGAGTATCCCACGATGCCGATAACAATCAGCACGATCATTACCGCCAGGGGGATTATCTCCTTGAGATTTTTTGGCATAGTTGTTCTTTTATAGTAAACCGGACTTTATTTTTCTCGGAAAATATACAAA
>CAZEPS010000119.1:0-13069 GCA_964514165.1 uncultured Leptospirales bacterium | reverse complement strand
AAATTAATACTATTTTTTGCTTCATTTCTTTTTTCTTTCAAAAAAATCGCCTAAGTCGAGTTACTTAACTATTTTTGTTATTTTAAGGCAATACTATATGATATTCCCCCGCCGCCGAAGGCGGCGGGGGAATATCATATAGTATTGCGCTCTAAAAAACATGTTTTAGGAATAACTACTGATTATTGTTATGAAATGGGCGGTAAAGTTCTTGACATGTAAAGAATATGGTGTCAGTATCGAGTTGGAAAGATAGAAAAATTCTAAGGTAAGAAGTTATACTTCCTGCCGAAATAAAAATGGCACCTACATGTTTGGAAAAAAAGTAAACAACGTCAGAGTCATTCCGGTTACCTTAAAAATAATTTTCGTCTTCACCTTGTTCATCCTTATTTCCAACTTTACCACTAACTATATCAACCTCATGGCAAACCGGGCTGAGCAGCTTGATCTGATGAACCAGCTCCTTACCCAGGACCTAAAGGACATCTACACCTACTGCAACAATCAGTACGAGATATACCAGTACGATAAGGACCTTGAAGGGTCCATTGAAAGCATGGTCCGGAAGGGTGAGCATGAACTGAAAAATGAGAAGGCGGTTATCCTCGGTTTCAACACCGATGGTGAGATTTTATTCCAGGCTTCAAAGATCGAAAAAAAATCGGTATTTCCCGATAAGGAAAAACTCGCTGAGATTAACCGGAAACTGGCGAACGGAGAAGACGAGGGCCCCCTTTTCTTTAATTTTAACGGCGAAGAGTACTTCGGGATGTACAAGTTCAATCCAAAGTGGGAGTTCTACATAATGCGCGCCGAGGAGCTTAACGAATTCTACTCCTCATCCCGCATTATTTTTTACAAGATAAGCGCCATAATTATAGCAATAACCATTATTATCGCCATTGTGGGAATATTTATTCTCCGGTTTATACTCCGGTTTATCGACCGGATGACCTCGTCAATCATGCGTATGATTAACAGCCAGCAGCTTGAGCTCATCGACATGAGCGAGGCTACCAACGACGACATCACCTACCTCGGGACGGCATTCAATTCCCTCTCGAGTACGGTTGACAACCTGATCGGGATTTTCAGGAAATTCGCGAACCAGGACATTGTCCACAAGGCATATACCGAGCGGCAGGTAAAGCTGGAAGGAACCAAGAAAGATCTGACTATACTTTTCTCAGATATTAAGAGCTTTACCTTTATCACTGAAACCCTGGGTACCGATATCATCAAGCTCCTCAATCTCCACTACGACCGGGCGATCCGCGAGATAGTGAACTACGACGGGGTTATCGGATCTATCATAGGGGACGCCCTCCTGGCGGTATACGGGGTAATCGAAACCTCTACGGAGAACAAGTCCTACCAGGCGGTTTTATCCGCCTACAAACTCCAAGACGTGACCGATACCCTCCGGATACGCATGACAAAGATAAAGAAAGATCTCGAGACAGAACGGGGCAAGCTGAACCGCGATGAAATGAAGATCTTCAAGGCGGTCCTCCTTGAAATAGGTGTCGGGATCGACGGGGGAGAGGTCTTCTACGGCACCCTCGGTTCCTACGTGCGGATGACAAACACGGTAATCGGCGACAACGTAAACTCAGCTGCCCGGATGGAGGGGCTGACGAGAATTTACAAGGTGCAGGTCATCTGTTCCGAGTACGTGAAGAACGACATCGAAGAAAACGTGAACGACCACGGCATCCATTTTATAGAGCTGGACACCGTCATGGTCAAGGGAAAGACCAAGGGGCAGAAGATATACTGGCCGATTCTCGAGATCGACTTTGACAATGCCCTGAAGCGGAACGTTACGGCTTTTGAGGCGGGCCTCGAGCTGTATTACGCCGGGGACTGGACAAAGGCGAGGAAAAAATTCGCCCGGGTAAGCCTGCCCCTGGCTGATGTATTTAAAGAAAGGACGAAAGAAAAATGTCCGAAAAAATGGAACGGCATATGGGAGATGACGACAAAATAAAAGCTCGCAAAGATATCATTATAGGCAGTGAGTCACGATTCCTGCCTGACGAGATCCGGGACCTGGAGAGTCAGGCCGAGGTCTATTCCCTCGAGCAGGAATTCGCCAGGACGAAGAAGAACAGGAATTACAAACTGCAGATCTTTGTTGTCCTGTTCATCGCGGTCCTCTTCGGTCTCGCGGCCCTGTATACCCTCTATCTTGAACGGGAGGCGAAGGACATCACGGTTGATATAAAGGAATTCAACGATATTCGGCTGCGGGAATTTCTCGATTCCGCCAAAAACCAGGGAAGCGATATCGACATCATGAAGATTCAACTCCAGGTCCTCAGGGTTGAGATGCTAAACGCCATCCTTGACGTGAAACAGCAGTACCAGACCAGTGAGATGAAAGTTATCGCCCAGGGGGCTTCCCAGGAGGAGATAAACCAGCAGCTTGAGGAGCTTCGCGCTGAAGAGGAGAAGGCCGTCAAGCGCGTCAGGGGGCAGTACGTTGCCCGTATAGCGCGGCAGAAGCGTGAAATAGCGAAGATGGAGAGGAACAAGCAGGACGCGGAACAGAAGGCACGGAAGGGGGAAACCTTTATCAGCAGCGAGGACAGGCTCCACCAGATAAAAATGGACCGCCTCAAGAAGTCCCATGAGTCCGGGCTCGATACCATGAAGGCCTATTACGATGAGTACATAAACTATGTCACCCTTCAGTATAACCCGAAGTTCATATCCAATAAGCTCGATTCAGTCATTGACACCTTCTCGAAGAGCGAGGGGGAGAATTCCCTCAAGGGAATTGAGTCCCTGAGGAATATACAGAGCGGCTCGGTAAACTACTCCAGGCTTTTCGAGAATATAAACAGCCTTACCATGATCATTGACCGGATTCTCTGGATACCCTTCGTTAACTCCATGAAACCGGCTGTTGCATCGTTGAGCAACCTTACCAGCCTCATTATCAATGACTTTACCAGGGCGGTGAACGAACAGGATGCCCTTATAAGTAATTACAGCGGGGCGCTGAACCATGTCCTTGACGAGAGTAAAAAGAACGAACGGTGGGGATTTATCATTAACGCCGCCAATCCCCGGAATATCTACTGCCATATGAAAGACGCCAGGCTGGCGTCCGAAGGGGCTACTGCCTCGGTATACCGCCTGAGATCAGGCTTTGGTTCCCGGGAAGATTATGTCGGCAAGATAAAACTCTTCCGAAAGGGCTGCAGGGTCATGGCATCGGTCGTCTCGCTGGCAAAGGGCGAGAAGCTGCAGCCGGTTGATCTCTATAAGATTGACAAGTAACAGGAACAAGACATCTCAATTGTTCAGTTTTACCGGATGTTGCAGGTGCGGGGATGGTAATAGGTAGTTTTAACTGCAACTCAATACGCGCTCGCATGCACATCATGTCAAAGTGGCTCAGCGATACTCGCCCCGATGTGCTCTGCCTCCAGGAAACAAAGGTCTCTGACGAGATTTTTCCCCTTGACGATATCCGTTCCCTCGGCTATGAGGCCGTCTTCAGGGGCGAGAAATCGTACAACGGCGTGGCAATCCTCTCCCTCCATGAAATCGAATCATGGACATCGGGTTTCGACAGATCAGGGGCCGACGAGGGGACCAGGTTCATTGCAGCGGTCATTAACTCGGTAACAGTTTTAAATACCTACATCCCACAGGGGACATCCCCGGAATCGGAAAAATTCCAGTACAAGCTCGGCTGGTTCGCCAGGTTCAGGGAGTATCTCGAGAAAAACCATTCCCCGGGCGACAGGCTCCTCTGGACCGGGGATTTCAACGTGGCCCCTGAACCGATTGACGTGCACGACCCGAAACGGCTTCTCGGCCACGTCGGTTACCACCCGGATGAGCACCGGGCCCTTGAAAATGTCCGGCAATGGGGCTTCACCGATATTTTCAGGATATACCGGGAAGAGGGAGGGCAGTACACATTCTGGGACTACCGGGTCAGGGACAGTGTCGCCCGGGGGCTCGGCTGGCGGGTGGATCATATCTGGGGCACCGAAACCATGGCAGGTCTATCAGAGGATGCCTTCATTGATATGGAACCGCGGTACTGGGAAAAACCCTCGGACCATACGCCAATCCTTGCCAGGTTTAAAGTATAGATCATGAAAGACCGCGTTAAAACAGCAGCACTCCGGGCGGCGCTCTTCGTCGGAGTTCTCTTGTTTATTGCTGCACCGGAAGCTGCTCTCGGTGACACGGTAAGGCTGACCGGGGATTTCTCCCGGATACCCCTGGGGCCCAGCCTGGAGGTCTACGAGGACACCGGCGGCGGACTCACCATCGATGAAATATCCTCCCCCGGCTTTTCCGGAGAATTCAGCGAAATCGATACCGTTTATCCAGGTTTCGGTTTCACCGAATCCGTGTACTGGATCCGGTTTACCCTTCTGAACTTATTGTCAAAAGAAGTCCCCCTCTACCTGGAGTTTTCCTATCCATCCCTGGACGAGATTTACCTCTACGGCCTGGACGAGCGCGGGGAGGTCACGGTCAAAAAGCGAGGGGGGGATTCCTTTCCCTTTTCAGAGCGTGACCTTGATTATCGGAAAATCGTTTTCTCTCTGTCGGAACCAGCCGGTGCGGAGAGGCACTACTACCTCAGGGTAAAGACCTCAAGCTCGATGAATCTCACCATGTTCCTCTGGTCCCCAGACGATCTGGTCAGCTCAATCAACTTTGAACAGCTGGCCCTGGGGGCCTATTACGGGGCCATAATCGTCATGCTCCTCTATAATCTTTTTCTGTTTTTCTCGATACGGTTCAGAAGCTTCCTCTACTATGTCTTTTTCTTTCTCTCGTTTTTTTTCTATCAGTTCAGCTATAACGGACTGGCGTTTCAGTATCTCTGGCCGGAAAATCCCTGGTGGGCGAACTACTCCATACCCTTCTTTATATTTATCAGCATAATAATGCTTCTGGTTTTCTCTATCTCGTTTCTCGAACTCCGTGTCTTCATGCCCCGAACGAGGAAATTTCTGGCAGGGTACTTCATTGTCGCAGCGGTCAGCGTCCCCTTGATTTTTACCGGGGAGTATATGTATATTGTTAATTATGCGATTTTCCTGAGTGTCTTTGCCATTGTAATTCTCTGTGTCATTTCAGTGAAAATGCTCTTCAAGGGGTTCCGCCCCGCCCGTTTTTACGTGATAGCCTGGTCAGCCTTCTGGGTCGGGTCCATGCTCCTCGGCCTTCACTATTTCACTGTTTTACCAACGACCGGTTTCATCCTCTGGGTCCAGCAGATAGCGTCATTCATGGTGCTTTTCCTCCTTGCCCTGGCCCTCGCTGACCGGATCAACTACATGAAGCAGGAGCTCGAGGACCTCAATGTCAACCTGGAAAACATGGTGGAGGAGCGTACGAGCGAGCTGAACGAGACGCTCATTACCATGGAAAAGAAGGACCGGGAGATCCAGATCGAGTTTGAGCTTGCCGGCAATATCCAGCAGGGAATACTCCCGTCAACGCCGTTCTACTACGAGGGGATAAAGGTCGACGCCTTTTACAAGTCCATGGGCAAGGTGGGAGGCGATTTCTACGATATCTTTTTCATGAAGGGGGGGTATCTCGGCATCCTTATCGCAGATGCTTCGGGCCACGGCATGCCCGCTGCCTTCATAACGGCCCTGGCAAAGATCAGCTTTGACGAGGCGATCCAGCGCTCCCTCTTCCCCTCGGACATATTCAAGCAGGTGAACAGCGAGCTCATCGAGACCATCAAGACCGACGATTTTGTCACCGCCTTTTTCGTGGTCATCAGCCCCTCCTACGAGGTTTTTTACAGCAACGCCTCCCACCAGAAGGCCCTGGTGCTCAGGAAGCAGGGCCACGGCCTCGACGAATGGGACACCAACGGCCTCTTCATGGGGGCCATGTCCATGGCCAACGGAATGTATGAAGACGGGCAGGATCAGCTCACCTATGGTGACCGCATTTTACTCTATACCGACGGGATCATCGAATCGAAGAACATCCACGGCCAGAAGTTCGGCGAAACCCGCCTCAAGGAGCTGTTTCTCGAGACCGCTGCCCTGTCCATCACCGAGGCAAAGGATGAGATTGAATCGGCGTGGAAATCCTTCACCCTGGACGCCATCAAGGAGGATGATGTTGCGGTGGTACTCGTGGAGATCGATCCCGCCTACAGCATGCTCATCGAATACCGCGACCGGGGCTTCTCCCTCCTCTGGCAGGGCAAGTACGAGGAGGCCATCGGAGAGCTTAACCGGGCTCTGGCCATAAATGAGAAGGACGAGCGTTCCCACCTCTATATCGGGGAATGCTTTCTGAAAAACGGGGATTTCGAAAAATCAATCCGCCACCTGAAGCGGTTTCTGGTCAATAACGAGGTGGATGCCAACGTCTGGTACCACCTGGCCCTGGCCCATTTCAACCTGGGGCACTTTGAATCCGCGAACGCGACAGCCAGGCGGGCTTCCCAGCTGCGGAACGACTTCGTGGACGCCCTTGTCATCTGCGGCCTCTCCCTGAAACGGCTCGAACAGCCCGATGAAGCGGCGGAGATATGGCGAAGGGTACTGGAAATTGACGCAAACAACGAAATAGCGAAAATGGAGCTGGTATCAGAGGATGATTAAAACAGCCCTGATTGCCGCAATTCTCGCGTTACTCGCCCCCTGGCAGGCTGCATCAGGGAAAAACACCGATAACAATCGGTTACTTGCCCCGGTAGAGCCGGCTGAACCACGGATCGACGTCCCCTCGGCTCGCGAAAAAAACGAAGTTCAACCGGCAACCATCTCTTTCGGGGACGGTTCCACCGAGAAGGGGACTATTTCCCTCCCCGGCGGGGCGATTACCTTCATGGAACCGGGAACCCGGGAACCGGTGACCATCCCTGTTCGGGATGTCGCCCTGGTGGAAATCGTGACCTGGAAGGGCCATGAGTACCGAAAATTTTCATACGTCTTTAATCCCCTCGAGTACCGGATTGTCCTCCGCGACGGAACAGAGCGGTTGGTCAGGAGGGACATACAGGGCCTCTTCAAGCTCAGGTTTACCGGTTCTGACGGTACCGAGCGGGTCCTCTTTACCTATTTCTATGATTACTGGAAGGATGGAGGATGGCAGAACGCCGGCAGTACGGACTTCCGGCACCATGAAAAGAATCCACACCCGGAAACCGTTGTGCGGATCCGCTTCGATCGGGGGAGTCCCGCCGCTTCACCGGGTGACATCCTCCGGATGATTCTGGAACGGTGAGCTCCCTGAAAAAATTCCTTGACAAAAGGGTACTCCGATAATCTTTGCTAAACAGGATTAAACTTGAGCGTCATGACCTTTGACAGAGCAAATCTCGGATATTTCATCGCCTTCATGCTTATCGGCGCAATCCTCGGCTCAGCTCTCGGGACGCTCCTGGCGCGGCTGGTTCCGGCCCTGGCGGTAATAAAGCAGAGCCTCACCGGCCCCATCGGGTTTAACCTTGAGATCATCAGTTTCAGTATTTCGTTAAACCTTTCGGCCATAATCGGCCTGATTGCCGGTATAATACTTTTCCGGAAGGTTTAGGCCGCATCAGCGGCTATCAATTATATTCCGCTCCGCGGAATAGGTACCATAAACCGGCCGGTGCCGGTTGCCGCCTTCCATGTTGAAATACATCAGGTGCAGATGGTACATACTGCTGCCGGAACCAGCGGCGGGTTTTCCGTCCGGTATCCGAACGCGGAATCTGATCATTACTATACTAGCTATATAGGGGGTGGATTCATTGTCAGTAGTATCAATGAAAGCATTGCTTGAATCAGGGGTTCACTTCGGCCACCAGACCAGGAGGTGGAACCCGAAGATGTCCCAGTTTATCTTCACCGCGAGAAACGGCATCCATATCATCGATCTGCAGAAGACCATGCAGCGTCTGAAGACCGCCTTTACCGCGATGCAGCAACTCGTTGAACAGGGCGGGAATGTGCTGTTCGTGGGAACCAAGAAGCAGGCCCAGAGCGCCATTGTCGAATACGCGGAAAAATGCGGTATGTTCTACGTGGCTGAACGGTGGCTTGGCGGTCTCCTGACGAACTTTCACACCGTGAGCAAGTCGATCCAGCGCCTGAAAGACCTGGAGAAGATGCAGGAAAACGATACCTGGGAAGCGGAAACGAAAAAGGAGATCCTCATGCTCCAGAAGGAACTGGAAAAGAAGAACAAGGTTCTTTCCGGCATTAAGGACATGAGCAAGCTCCCTGACGCCCTTTTCGTAATCGATCCGAAGCGGGAGGCCATCGCCGTCCACGAGGCGAAGAAACTGAACATACCAATCTTCGCGGTGGTTGACACGAACTGCAATCCCGACGAGATAGATTACCCGATTCCGGGGAACGATGACGCCATCAGGGCAATCGCCCTGTTCCTCGATATCATGACCAAGGCCGTTCTCGAAGGGCAGGCCGGAAGCGCCCAGGAATTCGAAGAAGAGGATGTGGCTGAAGAAACCATGGAGGCCGAAGCAGAAGAGTCCGGTGAGGCTGAGGCTGCTGAAAGCGGTGATTCGGCTGAATCAGGGGAAAGTGAAACGGAAGCTTCTTCGGACACCGGTCCGTCTGAAGCTGAGGAGTACGTGGGCGAGTATGAAGAAGAGGATTCCTGGTAAAAAAACAGGGCCTGCTATCAGCACTGCGCGCAGTAGAAACCGCGAGCGTAATTCAGCGGTACCATAAAACGATATTATTATTGAGAATCAAGGAGTGAATTGTGGCTGAAGTAACGAGCGAAATGATAAAAGAACTGAGGGGCAAGACCCAGGCAGGGATGATGGACTGCAAGAAAGCCCTCCTGGAGATGGGCGGCGACATGGACAAGGCGGTGGATTATCTCCGCAAGAAGGGACTGGCATCCGCTGACAAAAAGATGGGTCGAGAGGCTTCGGAAGGCATCGTCTCTTCCTACATTCACAGCAACAGGAAAATCGGGGTTCTCCTGGAGCTGAAGACCGTGACCGATTTTGTCGCCCGGAACGAGGACTTCCAGGAACTGGCCAAGGAACTCTGCATGCAGGTCGCTGCTTCGAGTCCTCTTTATGTAAGGCCCGAGGACGTTCCTGCCGATGTTCTTGAAAAAGAGAGGGAGATTTACCGGGAGCAGATGAAGGATTCCGGCAAACCTGACAACGTGGTTGAAAAAATTGTTGATGGAAAGCTCAACAAGTTCTATAGTGAGGTATGCCTTCTGGAGCAGGAGTACATCAAGGAGCCGAAGACCAAAATCAAGGACCTCATCAAGGAAAAAATCGCCACCTACGGCGAGAATATCGAGGTTGGAAGGTTTGTCCGCTATCAGATGGGCGAATAATCGTCGAACAGTCGTTTAGAATAATAACCGGGGAGCAGCCTTGAAATACCGAAGAATCCTTCTGAAGATCAGCGGTGAGGCCCTGGCGGGAGAGGGAAAGACCGGCATAAATCCCGTGATCCTGTCGCAGATAGCCGAAGACATCAGGGACATCCATACCCTCGGTGTTGAGGTCGCGATAGTTATCGGCGCCGGCAACATATTCCGCGGCTCCATGGGGGTCGAGCTCGGCATAAACCGGATTACCGGTGACTACATGGGGATGCTCGCCACGGTGATGAACTCCATGGCGCTCCAGAACGCCCTGGAGAAGATACAAATCCCCACCCGGGTCATGACCGCCATAGAGATGAAAGAGGTCGCTGAACCCTACATTACCCCGAAGGCCATTAATCATCTGGACCACGGCTCCGTGGTTATCGTGGCCGGCGGGACCGGCAACCCCTTTTTCACCACCGATACCGCGGCCAGCCTCAGGGCGATTGAACTCGGGGCGGACGTTCTCCTCAAGGCGACCAGGGTCGACGGGGTCTATACCGGGGACCCGGAAAAGGACAGGAACGCGCGAAAGGTCGACGCCATCTCCTACATCGAGGTGATAAAGCAGCAGCTGCGCATCATGGACCTCACCGCCATATCCCTCTGCATGGACAACGTTCTTCCGATAATAGTTTTTAACCTCTTTCAGAAGGGGGCCCTCAAGAAGATACTGGAGGGAGAAAATCTGGGAACACTGATTTCCTGAAAAAGGAGCCTCTCATGATTGATGACATTATATCAGACGTGGAAGACAGGATGAAAAAGAGCATCTCCAGCCTCCAGCGGGATTTCACGGCCATCCGCACCGGCAGGGCGAATCCGTCCATGTTCGACGGGGTGAAGGTCGACGTGTACGGGACATCCATGCCCCTGAACCAGGTGGCAACCATATCCTGCCCGGAACCGAGGCTCGTGGTCATCCAGCCCTGGGACCAGAACAACCTCGGGGAGATCGAGAAATCAATACTGAAATCGGACCTCTCCCTGAACCCGAGCAACGACGGGAACCTGATCCGGATACAGATCCCCGACCTGACCGAGGAGCGGAGGAAGGAGTACGTGAAGCTGGCGAAACAGAAGGCGGAGGAATGCCGTATCGCCGTCAGAAACGTCCGCAGGGACGGCAACGACATGATCAAGGATCTGGAGAAGGAGAAGGAGATATCCGAGGACGAGTCTCGGAACGCCCAGGACCAGGTCCAGAAGATAACCGACAAGTACATTGACGAGATCCAGAAGCTCAGTGACAATAAAGAGAAGGAAATCCTCAACATATAATTTTCGTTTATGAAAAACTACCAGTCACTCATCGATCCCGGCATGGTACCGAAGCACGTGGCTGTGATCATGGACGGCAACGGGCGGTGGGCAAAAAAAAAATCACTCCCCCGCAGGGAAGGGCACCGCATGGGGGCCGAGGTAATCGAACCCCTCATGGACGCGGCCATCGGCCTCGGCATAAGGGCCGTGTCACTCTACGCTTTTTCTACCGAGAACTGGCAGCGGCCGAAGGCCGAGGTGACCGCCCTCTGGGAACTCCTGGAGAACTTTTTTAAATCAAAAATCGATACAATCCAGGAAAAGGACATCAGGGTGAAGCACTCCGGCCTGCTGAAGCGGCTTCCCCCCTCGTCAAAACGGGTCATCAGTAAGGCCTGCGAGGACACTGCCGGCAACAAAACCCTGATTCTCAACTTCTGCCTCAATTACGGAGGACGGCAGGAGATAGTCACGGCGGTCAACCGGTGGCTGGATTCGAGGAAGAAGGGTGAAGAGATAAACGAAAAGAAACTGTCCCGCCATCTCTACACCAGCGACCTGCCGGAGGTGGATCTCCTGATCAGGACCAGCGGTGAGTACCGGATAAGCAATTTCCTCATCTGGCAGCTCGCCTACGCCGAACTGGTGTTCCTCGATGTCCTCTGGCCCGATTTCAAGCCGCAGCACCTGTATAAATCGGTGTACCTATACCAGCAGCGGGAGAGGCGTTTCGGAGGGTTATGACCATGAAGATGAATGACACGACCAGGAGAATACTGAGCGCCCTGGTGGGGCTCCCCGTATACGCCTACGGTATCATAACAGACCAGTTATATTCCCTGCCGATGCTGGCGGTGTCCCTGATCATAACCGTGACCTGCCTCTACGAGTACTACCGCCTCGCCGACAGAAACGAGCAGGGGAAGCCGAACATGGGGGTGGGAATCCTCTTCGGTTTCCTCATAAACGCGGGGATGTATATCATAGCCTTTGGGGAGAATTTCGGCCTATCCCGGTTCATCGCCAACCACGGGGCCATAGTCATACTCACCATTGTTGTACTCGCGGTCATGATAACCCTGATCGTACAGGTGTTCTACCGGCCGATCCAGGGGGGCATCTTCTCCACTGCCACAACCCTTTTCGGCCTCGTCTATATCGTACTTACCTTTTCCCACGTCATCCTCATCAAGGCCCTCCCGAACGGGGCCTTTTACCTGGTGCTTTTGAACGGAATCATCATGCTCAACGACAGCGGGGCCTACTTCGGCGGGGTGCTTTTCGGGAAGCATAAGACCAATTTCGCCGTGTCACCGAACAAGTCCTGGGAGGGGTACGCTGCAGGAACCGTCATAAGCGTTATCGGCACGGTCCTGGTTAACTACGGCATGGAGGAGCTTTTCTCAGTGGAACTCTTTTCGACGGCGGAGGCCGTGTCCATGGGAATCTGCATGAGCCTGTGCGGCAACGTCGGTGACCTGGCCGAATCAGCCATCAAGCGGGACAGCCACAAGAAGGACTCAGGCTCCATCATACCGGGCCACGGGGGGATGTTCGACGTGTTCGACGCGCTGATCTTCGCGGTGCCTGTATTCTACTATTATCTGATTCTCCGGGGAACCGTGTAGGACGCCGTGAACCCCCGGAGAGTCACCATCCTCGGATCGACCGGCTCCATCGGCGAGTCGGCCCTCAGGGTCGTCAGGGCGTCCGGCGGCGCCTTCCGGGTAACCGGCCTCGCCTGCGGGTCAAACCTGGGCCTCCTGGACAGGCAGCTGAGGGAATTTTCACCCTCGGCGGCGGCCGTCAGCTCCCCGAAGGCCCTGGGGAGCGACGAGTTCTCCGCGATGAAGCGGAACCATCCCGAAGTGGAGTTCCTTGAGGGGGATGACGGGGTCATTGAACTTGCCCGCCGGGAGCGGGACATCCTGGTGTCGGCGATTTCCGGTGCAGCGGGCCTGAGGCCGACCCTGGCCGGGGTCGGGAACGCCCGGCGCATCGCCATCGCCAACAAGGAGACCCTGGTCATGGCCGGCGACCTCTTCATGGAGGATGTCCGCAAAGCGGGGACCGAGCTCGTGCCCGTGGACAGCGAGCACAGCGCCCTCTTCGCCCTCCTGGGAAACCTCGACCGGGACGACGTCGCCCGGGTTATACTCACCGCCTCGGGGGGGAGCCTCAGGGACCTCCCCCTGGAAAAACTTCAAGGCATATCCCCGGACGAGGCACTGAAGCATCCGAACTGGGACATGGGGAACAAGATAACCATCGATTCAGCGACCCTGATGAACAAGGGCCTTGAGGTCATCGAGGCGCACTACCTGTTCGGCTTCGACTATTCTCGAATAGGGGTCGTCATTCATCCCGAGAGCGTTGTCCACGCCATGGTGGAGACCGTTGACGGGGCGTTATACGCCCATATGAGCGTGACCGACATGGC
>CAZEPS010000118.1:0-13073 GCA_964514165.1 uncultured Leptospirales bacterium | reverse complement strand
GGTCTTTCACCCTGCCGCCCCGGATGAGGACCGCGGAGTGCTCCTGAAGATTGTGGCCGATTCCCGGAATGTACGCGGTGACCTCGATACCGTTGGTCAGCCTCACACGGGCGACCTTCCGAAGCGCGGAGTTCGGCTTCTTCGGGGTAAAGGTCATTACCCGGGTGCATACCCCGCGCCGCTGGGGACAGCGAGTCAGGGCGGGAGATTTTGTCTTCTTCCGCTTGGACTCCCTCCCCTTGCGGATCAGCTGGTTAATTGTCGGCATAATAACTCCTCGATATATATCCACTGTTAGTATTGTTCATCAGCCGTAAAAAACAGTAATAAACTTTCTGGTTTTACGCCCTGTTTTTGTCAAGAACAATACTCTCCCCGGCGCGTAAATTACACGCCGGGGCCGTATATTATTCAGAACTCGTTTCCTTTTCCCCGGGGCCGGACTCGGGGCCATCAGCCTGGACCAGTTCCTCTGTCTCGGGAAGCTCACCGGCGGGTTCTCCCTCGAGATCGCCAGGTGTTTCCTCGTAGATGCTGATGTTCTGGTACTGGCGGACGCCGGTCCCGGCCGGTATCAGGTGGCCGATGATCACGTTCTCCTTGAGTCCCCTGAGCTGGTCCACCTTCCCCTTGATGGCCGCGTCGGTGAGGACCCTGGTGGTCTCCTGGAAGGAAGCCGCCGAGATAAACGACTCCGTGTTCAGGGCCGCCTTGGTAATACCCATGAGAACCGGAATAGCGATTGCGGGCTTGCCGCCCTCTTCGATGACCCGCTCGTTCTCCTCGATAAAATCAAACTTGTCGACGATCTGCTCTATAACGAAGTTCGAGTCGCCGGTATCGGTAACCTTGACCTTCCGGAGCATCTGCCGGACGATAATCTCGATGTGCTTGTCGTTAATCGATACCCCCTGGAGGCGGTAGACCTCCTGGATTTCGTTCACCAGGAACTTCTGGAGTTCCCGGGGGCCCTTGATCTTGAGAATCTCATGGGGATCCACGGGACCGTCGTCAATCTTCTCACCCTTCGCGAGCCAGTCGCTGTCCTGTACCCGGAGAAACTTGGTTACCGGGATGGAGTATTCCTTCAGGTCACCGCCTTCGCCGGTTAGAAGTATCTTCCGCTTGTTCTTGACCGTGTCGCCGATCTCAACGGTACCGTCTATCTCGGAAAGTGTCGCGGCGTCCTTCGGGCTCCTCGCCTCAAAGAGTTCGGCGACCCGGGGGAGACCGCCGGTGATGTCCTTGGTCTTCTCAGCCCCCCGGGGTATTTTGGCGAGGACGGTCCCGGCATTCACCTTGTCCCCGTCAAAGACCATCAGGTGCGCCCCCTTCGGGAGAAGATAGGTTAACGGCTCCTTGGTCGAACTCAGGACGTCAATCCGCGGCTGGAGTTTCTCGGTCTTGTACTCCACGATGACCCGCTTCTCCAGGGTCGGGTTCTGGGGGTCCTTCTCCATCCTGAGGCTCTTGTTGATTTCAACGTCTTTGAATTCTACCTTGCCGGTCACTTCAGTGAGAATCGGCTCAAACCAGGGATCAAACGCGGCCAGGATTTCGTTCCTGTCATAGAACCTGTCCTCTTTCACGTTGATCTCGGTACCGACATTGATCGGAATCGAGTGGGGATCGCCAAGGACGTAAACCTTTTTCTTCGTGATTTTAACAATCCCTGAATTCTTTGCCGTGAGGTCATCACCCTTGCCCGATGCCTTGGCGATAACGATCCCTGAATAGATCTTGTCGCCGTCATTGACCTTGAGTTTCATATCGTCCTTGAAGGACATTTCCGCGACCACGCGCTGAACGATAAGATACCCGCGCCGCACGGAGATGGTCTTCTTCTCTTCGGTCTTAATCGTCTTTGAGGTAATCTCCTTGACGTATATCGGGTAGCTGAGTTTTATCTCGCTCTCCTCAACGCTCCGGGACGCGATACCCCCGATATGAAAGGTCCGCATGGTGAGCTGGGTTCCCGGCTGGCCGATGGACTGGGCGGCGATTATGCCGACCGCTTCTCCGAGGTCGACAGGCTTGGAATTGGCCAGGTTCCTGCCGTAGCACTTGGCGCATACCCCGTGCCTCGATTCGCAGGTAAGCACCGAACGAATTTCTATTGAATCAATGTTGAGCTGATCGATAGTCTCGCTGATATCTTCGTCGATTACCTCGTCGGCCCTGCAGATAACATCACCGGTGACCGGGTGAAGCAGATCGTAGAGCAGGGTCCGCCCGAGGGCCCTGTTTCCGAGGGATTCGATAACGTCGTCACCCTCTTTTATCGAGAGGATATCGATGCCAACGGTGGTTCCGCAGTCCTCGGTGGTGATGACCACGTCCTGGGCAATGTCCACGAGGCGCCGGGTCAGGTACCCGGCGTCAGCGGTCTTCAAGGCCGTATCGGCAAGCCCCTTACGGGCCCCGTTGGTGGAGATAAAATATTCGAGAACCGTCAGTCCCTCCTTGAAGTTGGCCCTGATCGGAACCTCGATAATCTCGCCGCTCGGTTTCGCCATAAGGCCCCGCATGCCGGCAAGCTGCCGGATCTGCTGTTTGCTTCCCCGTGCCCCGGACTGGGCCATGACGTATATCGGGTTAAACCCGTCCATGCTGCCGGAAAGTTCCTCGAACATCTTTTCTGCGATTATCTCGTTCGCGTTGGTCCAGAGGTTTATGACCCGGTTATACCGTTCCTCGTCCGTGATGAACCCGTTCCGGTACTCGTTTTCTATCGTTTCAAGCTTCTTGTCCTCTTCGACGATAATTTCCTTTTTTAATCCGGGAATGATGATGTCGTGCATCGATATGGTCGGGGCGAAATGGGTCGCGTAATAGTATCCGTTCTCCTTGATGTCATCAAGCATCTTCACGGTCACGTTGGAACCGTATTCCCGGAGAACCCGGGCGATAATGCTCGATAGCCCCTTGTCGTTTACGACCTGGTTAACGTAGGGGTACCCCTCGGGGAGAAATTTATTGAAAAGGATCCGCCCAGGCGTGGTGACGATGAACTCCTCGCCCTCGAGGTACTTTATCGGGGTCCGGTACCCGATGAGGCCGTAATCAACCGCACGGAACACGTCATCTTCCTCGTCAAAATACTTAAGTTCCCCCTCCCCGGGCGTTAACGCCGAGGTGAGGTAGTAGATCCCGAGTACGATATCCTGGGTCGGGGTAACCACCGGGTGCCCGTTCGCCGGTGAAAGGAGGTTGTTCGATGCCAGCATCAGGGTCCAGCATTCAATCTGGGCCCGGGGCGACAACGGCACGTGGACAGCCATCTGGTCCCCGTCGAAATCCGCGTTATAGGCGTGGCATACCAGGGGATGAAGGCGGATTGCCTTCCCCTCTACCAGGACCGGCTCGAAGGCCTGAATCCCGAGGCGGTGGAGGGTCGGCGCCCGGTTCAGGAGCACCGGGTGCTCGGAGATGACCTCTTCCAGGACCTCCCACACCTCGGCCCGCTCGTTCTCGACCATCTTTTTCGACGATTTTATGTTCTGGACGAAGTTCTTGTCCACGAGGCGCTTCATGATGAACGGCTTGAAGAGCTCGATGGCCATCTTCTTCGGCAGGCCGCACTGGTAGAGCTTCAGCTCAGGCCCGATAACGATGACCGAGCGGCCCGAGTAGTCGACCCGCTTTCCGAGGAGATTCTGCCGGAACCGTCCCTGTTTCCCCTTGAGCATGTCACTCAGGGACTTGAGGGGCCGGTTTCCCTTGCCTTTCACCGCGCGCTTTCGCCTGCTGTTGTCGAAGAGGGCGTCAACCGCCTCCTGGAGCATCCGTTTCTCGTTTCTCACGATTATTTCGGGGGCCCTGAGACTGAGAAGACGCTTTAGCCGGTTGTTCCGGTTGATGACCCGCCGGTAGAGATCGTTCAGGTCAGAGGTGGCGAAACGCCCGCCGTCGAGCTGGACCATGGGCCGCAGTTCCGGGGGAATGACCGGTATAACATCGAGGATCATCCAGTCAGGCTTGTTCCCAGACTCCTTGAATGATTCGATAATTTCGAGCCGCTTTATCAGTTTCTTGTCAATCTTCGTGTCCCGCGCCGCCCTGCTCTGTATATCCATCCTGATGTTCCGGGAGACCTCGTCAAGATCGAGGTCGGTGAGGAGGTCCTTGATGGCGACCGCTCCCATTCCGGAGATAAAGGTATCGCCGTATTTTTCGTAGAGGTTGTTATAGGTCTCTTCGTCGATGACGTCACCGGCCTTGATATCCTCCTCTACTGCGTCACCGGGATCAATGACGATGTACTTCTCGTAATAGAGTACCGACTTCAAAGAGTTGACGGTCATATCGAGCAGGAGCCCGATCCGTGAAGGGACCGACCGGTAATACCAGATATGGGCCACCGGAGCGGCGAGTTCGATATGGCCTCCCCGTTCGCGCCTGACCTTGTAATGGGTAACCTCGACACCGCACCGGTCGCACACGACACCCTTGTACCTGATCGACTTGAATTTGCCGCAGTAGCACTCCCATTCCTTGGTGGTGCCGAATATCTTTTCGCAGAACAGGCCGTCCCGTTCCGGCTTCAGGGTTCTATAGTTAATGGTTTCAGGCTTTTTGACTTCACCGTACGACCATTCCCGGATCATGTCCGGTGAAGCGAGTTTTATCTGGATAGAACTGAAATCATTAAAATCTCTCATTGTATCCTCTTACATTGTTCAGGGAACCTCTATTAATTAAACAAGGGGTTCCCTTTAATTATACACTCAGGTTAACGCGGCTGTACAACATGGAACAGTGCCGCACCCTTTCTTTCAGGGATCAAATGTTCTGAATCGTGTCGATCTTGATCCGTCTCTTCGGTTTACTGAAGCCCTCGCTCCATTCGGACAGGCTAATCTCGTTCCCCATGTCGTCATAGATTCTCACGTCCAGGGCCAGCCCCCGAAGTTCCTGTATCAACACGTTGAAGGACTCAGGGATACCGGGGGACGTGGTGTTGATCCCCTTGACTATGGCTTCGTAGATACGGGCCCGTCCCAGCATGTCGTCGGACTTGACCGTCAGGAGTTCCTGCAGTGTGTAGGCCGCCCCGTAAGCCTCCAGTGCCCAGACCTCCATTTCACCGAGGCGCTGCCCGCCGAACTGGGCCTTTCCGCCCAGGGGCTGCTGGGTGACCAGTGAATAGGGGCCGGTGGACCTGGCGTGGATCTTGTCGTCAACCATGTGGGCCAGCTTCAACATGTACATCTTCCCCACCATGACCTCCCCTTCAAAGGGCTGTCCGGTGCGTCCGTCATAGAGAACGCTCTTCGAGGTCTCGGGGAGACCTGCCTTTTTCAGGTAATCCTGCACCATGGCCTCGCTGGCCCCGTCGAAGATTGGTGTTTCTATCAGGAGATCCAATTCGTCTGCGGCCCATCCGAGCTCGGTTTCCAGGAGCTGTCCCAGGTTCATCCGGGAGGGAACCGAGAGCGGGTTCAGGACTATATCCACCGGTGTTCCGTCAGGAAGATAGGGAAGATCGTACACCGGCACAATCTTCGATATGACACCCTTGTTCCCGTGGCGCCCCGCCATCTTGTCCCCGACGCTTATCTTTCGCTTGTCGGCGATATATACCTTTACCAGCTCTTCCACGCCGGGAGAGAGTTCGTCCCCGTTCTCCCGGGAGAAGCGCTTCACGTCCACGATAATCCCCTCGACCCCGTTCGGGACCCTGAGAGAGGTGTCCCGCACCTCCCGGGCCTTCTCACCGAATATGGAATGGAGGAGCTTGTATTCAGGGGTGAGGTCCTGCTCGCCTTTCGGTGTCACCTTGCCGACGAGGATGTCGTCCGGCATGACGTAGGCCCCGATCCGTACCACTCCGTCTGCGTCGAGATCGCGGAAGGCCTTTTCGCTCAGGTTCGGGATGTCCCGTGTAATGACCTCGCGCCCAAGCTTGGTTTCCCGCGCCTCGATCTCAAACTGTTCGATATGGACCGAGGTGTAGGTATCGTCCTCAACAAGGCGTTCCGAGATAAGGATGGCGTCTTCGAAGTTATATCCCATCCAGGGCATGAAGGCCACCAGGATGTTCTTGCCCAGGGCAAGCCGTCCGTCTTCGGTGGCGGGCCCGTCAGCGAGAACATCTCCGGGTTTTATCTTCTGGCCGGGAGTGACTATCGGCTTCTGGTTGAAGCATGTCCCCTGGTTTGTCCGCTTGAATTTCATCAGTTCGTATTCGTCAATCTCGCCGGAACTGATCTTTACGTGAATTACGCTGGCGTCAACATAGACAACCTCTCCGGCGCGCCGGGCGGCAACCATGACCCCTGAGTCATAGGCGGCCTCCTTCTCAATACCGGTGCCGATGAGGGGAGCCTCCTCAACCATGAGTGGAACCGCCTGGCGCTGCATGTTGGAACCCATAAGTGCCCGGTTCGCGTCGTCATGCTCAAGGAAGGGGATGAGGCACGTAGACACGGAAAATATCTGGGTTGGAGATACGTCCATGTACTGTATCTCTTTCGGCCTCTTGTAGGGAAAGTTCCCCCGGTTCCTGGTCGGGAGAATCGGTTTCACGAAATTCCCCTTTGGATCGACCTGGGCGTTCGCCTGGGCGATGAAGTAATTATCCTCCCGATCAGCGGTAAGGTATTCAATCTGGTCGGTGACCACGCCCTTTTCCACGTACTTGTACGGTGTTTCGAGAAACCCGTATTCGTTTATCTGGCCGAAGGTGCTCAGGGACATGATGAGACCGATGTTCGGACCCTCAGGGGTCTCGATGGGGCACATCCTGCCGTAGTGGGAGGGGTGAACGTCCCGCACCTCGAAACCCGCCCTTTCCCTGGAAAGGCCGCCGGGGCCAAGGGCATTCAACCGCCTCTTGTGGGTCAACTCCGCCAGGGGGTTGGTCTGGTCCATGAACTGAGAGAGCTGGCTCGAGCCGAAGAACTCGTTGATGACCGCGCTGATCGGTTTAATGCTTATCAGGGCCTGGGGGGTAATGATATCCAGGTCCTGGATGGTCATCCGTTCCTTTATGACCCTCTCCATCCGCTGGAAGCCGATCTTGATCTGGTTCATGATCAGCTCGCCCACGGAACGGACCCGCCGGTTGCCAAGGTGATCGATATCGTCCACTATTGTCGGGACAAAGATATCGTTCCCCTTGCTGTCCTTCTCATTGGTAAAATACCCGTCAGCCTCGGCGATAAGAAACAGGAGGTACTTTATCGTCGATATGATGTCCTCTTTTACCAGGGTTTCCGTTTCGATAGTGTATGAGCCAAACTTGTTGTTGATTTTATAACGGCCGACAGCGCCGAGGCTGTATGTCCTCGGGTTGAAGAAAAGCCGTTCCATCTCGGCGTTTGCGTTTTCCAGGTTCGTCGGCTCCCCCGGCCTCATCAGGGCATGGAGGGCGAGGAGCGCAATTTCCGATTTCCTGTATTCGTTATCTTCGTCCATCTTCAGGTTCTTCTTGATGAACTCGGTTTCCGCCTCAAGGGTCGCGTTCAGGAAGGAATCATCCTTGTTGTTCGGGAATATGATCAGCCGGACTTCTTTGATATTTTCCTCTTTGATGCGGTCAATATCGTCAATGGTGATCCGATCGCTGACCTCGACGATGACCTCGCCGGTCTCCCTGCTGATTACGTCGCGGGAAACACGCCGCCCGTTCAGAAGCTCGTAGTCCTCTTCGCCCTTGAGTTTTACCGTCTCGGTTTCGTAAAAGAGATTCACCACCTCTTCGTTGGTCTCGTACCCGAGGGCCTTCACCAGGATAGTCACGGGAAACTTCTTCTTCCGGTCGATGCGGGCGATGAGGTACCCCTTGGTGTCCATCTCGAATTCAAGCCAGGAACCCCGGTCAGGGATGACACGGGAGTTGTACACCCGCTCCGCCTCTTCAAAGAAGAAGAATATCCCCGGGGAACGGTGGAGCTGGTTAACGACGACACGCTCCGCACCGTTTATGATAAAGGTGCCCCTTTCCGTCATGAGGGGAATGTCCCCCATGTAGACGGTCTGCTCTCGTACCTCCATGCTCTCTTTCCGTATCAGGCGGATCGTCGACTTCAGGGGAGCCGCATAGGTCACGTCCCTCTCCTTGCATTCGAGTTCGGAGTATTTCGGTTCACCGATATCGTAATCTATGAATTCCAGAACCACGTCCTCGTGGGGACTCTCGATGGGGAAAATCTCCTCAAACACGGCCTGGAGTCCCTGGGACTTTCTCTTCGATGCCTGGCTCTGAAGGAACCACTCATAGGATTTCAGCTGAATCTCGATGAGATTCGGCATTTTGATAGTCGCAGGGATTTTTCCAAAATTTAATACTTTTCTACGCTTCTGCATACGCCTTGCAACCTTGTCCTTGATAATTAATTATGGGAACATTTTCAGTTATTATGTTAAAAAAATCTGATACACGGGAGAGAACGCAAATCCTGATTGCGATACTCATAATATCCCATATTATAAAATACCAATAGGTTTGATCGTAAAACAACCAAACCTATTGAGTATATCAGTTTTCGCAAAAATAAATATCTCAAACACTCGATAACTATTTGACTTCGACTGTCGCTCCGGCATCTTCAAGCTGTTTCTTGAGCTGGTCGGCCTCTTCCCTGGAAACCTTTTCCTTGACGGCCTTCCCGCCTTCCTCAACCAGCTCTTTCGCCTCCTTGAGGCCGAGGCTGGTTATAGCGCGTACTTCCTTGATGACCGCCACCTTGGAATCACCAAAACCGGCGAGAATCACGTCAAATTCGGTCTGTTCTTCAGCCGCTTCAGCCTCTCCGCCCCCGGCCGCCGGGCCTGCAGCAACCGCTACCGGTGCCGCTGCGGAAATCCCGAATTTCTCTTCCATTGCCTTGACCAGTTCACCAGCCTCGACCAGGGTGAGGCTGCCGATGGCGTCAAGTAATTCCTCTACTGAAAGTTTTGCCATTTGTATTGCTCCTTTATACTTAGTGAATTTCTTCAAGTTAATACGGCACAGTCCCGTAAAAACCTATAAAGGGGAAAAAGAGTATGTATCCATTTAACTGGAAACAGTGCTTTTTAAACCCTTATTATTTGCAATTAATTAATTGTTCTGCGCCTCTGCCACAGCCTGTATTCCCCGGGCGAGGGAGGCCATTATCTGGTTTATGCCAATGGCGATACCGGTCGCCGGGCCGTTGATGAGCGGCATGGTCTGAGCCAGCCGATCGTCCTTCGAGGGGTGATCCGCTATCCGCTTCAGTTTCTGGTCATCGTAGACTACATTGTCAATAACGCCTATTGAATAGGAAAATTTCTGCTGATCCTTCGCGAAGTCTTTCAGGACCTTGGCAACCTCGCCGACCTCTTCCCTCATGAAAGTGACGCCGATGGGCCCTTTCAGGTACTGATCGAGTTCCGAAAAACCCGCCATTTCCAGCGCCCGCTTGAAGAGGTTGTTTTTGACGACCTTGTACTCGGCATCCTTCTCTCTCAGCCTGTTCCTGAGTTCATTGAGCTGCTTGACGGTCACACCGGAAAAATCAGTCAGGATAATGTTCGACCGCTCCTGGAGCTTTTCCACGAGATTCTGCACTTCGTCTATCTTGTACTGCTTTGCCATTATCGATCAATCCCCTTGTGATTAATTTTAATGCCGGGCCCCATGGAAGAGCTGATATGCACGGACTTGATATAGTTGCCCTTTGCGTCTGAGGGTTTGTCCTTGACTATCTGGTTGTAAAAGGACTTCAGGTTTTCCTGGATGTTCAGATTATCGAAGGAAACCCTGCCGATACCCATGTGAATGACCCCTGTCTTGTCCGCCTTGTACTCGATACGGCCACCCTTGAGTTCCTTCACGATTCCTTTAACGTCGTCGGTAACGGTTCCCGCCTTCGGCTTCGGCATCAGCCCCTTTCTTCCGAGAACCGGACCGAGTTTGCCGACTTCCTTCATCATGTCTGGTGTGGCAACCACCGCCTGAAAGTCGACCCACCCTTCCTTGATCTTTTCGATGATGTCCTCGGCCCCGACATAATCAGCCCCGGCTTCCGTCGCCTCTTTCTGCTTGTCGCCCTTGCAGATGACCAGCACCTTCTTCTCCTTGCCGGTGCCGTGGGGAAGTGTCGCGGTACCCCGTACGTTCTGATAGCTCTTATGGACAACCTTTACCTTCATGTCCACGGTTTCGTCGAATTTCGCGTGGGAGAGCTCTTTCATGAGGGAAACAGCCTCGTCGAGGCTGTACAGCTTCGACTTGTCGACCTTCTCCCTGGCGTCCAGTATGTTTTTTCCTCGATTCATGACGTGCCTTTCTTGTAAAAAATCTAATCTGCGACTTCGATGCCCATCGAGTGGGCCGTCCCGCCGATGATATTGGCCCCCGCTTCGAGATCGTTGGCGTTGATATCCGGCATCTTGATCTTCGCTATCTCAACGAGCTGGGCCCTGGTTATTTTTCCGACCTTTTCCTTGTTCGGTTCGCTCGAGCCCTTCTCCAGGTTGAGGGTCTTCTTGATCAGTATCGCCGCTGGAGGGGTCTTGATGACAAAGGTATAACTCCGATCTTCGTATACTGAAATTACCACCGGGACGATAGTCCCCTGCTGGTCTTTGGTCCGTTCATTAAAGGCCTTGCAGAAATCCATTATGTTGAGGCCGTGCTGCCCCAGCGCGGGGCCGACCGGGGGCGCGGGATTCGCCTGGCCGCCCGGTATCTGCAGTTTTATTTCGGTCAATATCTTCTTTACTTTTTTAGCCATCTCGGTACCTGTACTATATTTTACTCACCTGCATATAATCGAGTTCAACAGGGGTTCCCCGGTTGAACACCTCAACCTTGACCCGCAGCCTCCCCTTGTCAGGGTAGACCTCTTCCACCACTCCGGTGAAATTGCTGAAGGGCCCCTCGATAACCTTTATGTGCTCACCGACGGTAAAATCCATGACCGCCGAAATCTTTTCCTTCGTCTTCTGCTCTCCCATCTGGTTAAACAGGGAGTTGACCTCTTCACGGGAAAGGGGTTTCGGCTTGTTGGGACCGTAGGCCCCGACGAAATTGGTCACCCCGGGGATATTTTTCACCACTCCCCAGGTTTCATCGTCAAGTTCCATCTCAATGAGGGCGTAACCGGGAAAGAACTTCTTGCTCTTCACCCGCTTCTTCCCGTTCTTTACCTCCGGAACCTCGACAGTCGGGATCTTTACCTGAAAGATCTTGTTTTCCAGGCCGTAGTTCTGGACTTTCTTCTCCAGGGCCAGCTTGACCTTATTCTCGTGACCGGAAAACGTATGTATGACATACCAGCCTTTAGCCATTATTCCTACATTACATATTTAATTAATGATAAGAGCACCGTGTCAATGAGCCACAGGAACAGGGAAAGAATGATAACGGTAATCACCACCACCACCGTGAAACTGGTGACCTCGTCCCTGTTCGGCCACGTCACCTGGCGGAGCTCTTCCTTCGCCTCACGTACAAATTTAAGAGAGTCCCGTATTCCCATTACCGCAACCGTCAGGCCTTGGTTTCCTTGTGCATCGTATGCTTGTTGCAGAACCGGCAGTACTTCTTTACCTCAAGCTTCCCGGCCTGGTTCTTCTTGTTCTTTGTGACGGAATAATTCCTTCTCTTACACTCCTGACACGCCAGTAAAATGACATCACGCATGATTCTTTCCTATTCTGTTATGAATTAAACAACCGTAACTCTTTGAGAACTCGTATTAAACCGGAATAACCTTACGAAGGTGCCTGGAAAGTGAGCCCGCACTAAATTCAACCCTGAGCCCACGACCAGAATCGAACTGGTGACCTTTTGCTTACCATGCAAATGCTCTACCGACTGAGCTACGTGGGCAGAGTGTGAAATAATAGAAACCCCCCTTTTTTTGTCAATAAAAAAGTTTTTTTATCGGGGTAAAAGCCTTAAAAAATCATCTATCCCCACCGGCAAGAGGTAAGAGTATCCGGCCGCGTTGATGTTACAGCTTAAAAAGGCGGGATTTGGTCCCGCCTCGCCAATTTGCCGATAACCGCGGTTATTACCGGCTGTCAACCATGTAGGTGGGAATATTCTCCTCATCAAGGAGCCTGCGGATCCTGCTGACCTCGTTTTTTGAGTGCATACCGCTGATCCGCACCTTGTACAGGTATTCTTCCCTCTTTATTGTGGCGGATTTCCCGGTGATGTAATCAACCTTTTTCTTTAGATCTTCGGCGTTCTTCCGGGAATAGAACGCCCCGGTCTGGATGGTGTAGTCCCCGCCGCCGTATGAATTGTTGCCGTATTCACGGTCGTGTACTACCGGTTCAACCCGGTCGTCATTGTATCCACGGTCAGAATCGGCTGTCCGGTTTGACGCCCCCATCCTGACCACCTGGATGCCGACCATGGTCTGGCCGGTGCGGAGAATACCGATCTTCTTGCCGGCGTTGTATGAGAGATCAAGTATCCTGTTTCCCCGGTAGGGGCCCCGGTCATTCACTGTGACGCGCACGCTTTTGCCGTTATCGATATTTTTCACCTCGAGGATGGTGCCGAAGGGAAGGGTCTTGTGGGCGGCGGTATAGTCATACATGTTGAAACGCTCGCCGGACGCGGTCACCTTGCCGTGGAACTCCCTGCCGTACCATGAGGCCATCCCCTTCTGGTAGAAACCTGTCGGGGACGGGTTCTCCCGCCGGTCGAATTCACCGTTGTAGGTGGTATATTCCCTGTCGTCATCGCCGAACTCTATCGTTTCATCCTCCGCGCCAGTTTCGCGCACCTCCTTTTGGTAGCCCTCCTTCTGATCATAATACCTGCCGCTGTTCCGGTCATCGTATCCCCTGTCTGGATAGCCGTTCTTATTCGCCTGGAGCTGTCCCGGGGCGCATCCCACCGCCGGCAGTATAAGGAGCAGGCCCATAACGGATACTATTATTTTTTTCATAAATGATACTCCTTCATCTATAGTAAGGAATAATGATACCTCTACTCATCTATTTTGATGATCGGACATAATCAAATTTTACTGTAGAAAAAAACCTTCTTGATTTTTTCCGGTATATTCCCCATTCAGTTCTACGTCTTACCGTGACAGATAAGGGTACCTCTATAAATCGGTTTTATTCATAATTCATAA
>CAZEPS010000117.1:0-13184 GCA_964514165.1 uncultured Leptospirales bacterium | reverse complement strand
TGCGATATTTGACATATCATAGTTAATTACATATTCAATATCTTCAATATCAATACCCCGGGAAGCTATATCGGTTGCCACAAGTACGCGGGTTGTCCGGTCCTTGAAATGTTTCAACGCCCGCTGCCGGGCATTCTGCGCCTTATTCCCGTGTATTGCCGCGGCCTTGATATTGTGACTGGTCAATATCTTGACGATCTTATCAGCCCCGTGTTTCGTGCGGGAAAAAACCAGCACCGTTTTAATGGTGTCGTCTTTTAAAATATCAAGCAGCAATTTATTCTTATTACCCCTGTTAACAAAGTAGACATACTGGTCTATGATATCAACCGTTGAGGAAACAGGTGTCACGCTCACTTCCAGAGGATCGTTCAATATTGTTCCCGAGAGTTTGACAATCTCAGGGGGCATGGTGGCGGAGAAAAAGAGTGATTGTCTTTGAGAAGGAAGAGCCGAGAGAACCTTTCGTATGTCATGAATAAAACCCATGTCAAGCATGCGGTCAGCCTCATCGAGAACAAAGATTTCCACGTTTTTCAGGGAAAAATGTCCCTGCTTTTTCAGATCAAGAAGCCTGCCCGGAGTGGCTATCAGTATATCAACGCCGGCCTTTAACGCCCGCACCTGAGGATTCTGGTTAACTCCACCGTATATAACAGTACTGGTTAAACCTGTATAGCGGCCATAAGCAATAAAGCTCTCGTGTATTTGTATGGCCAGTTCCCGCGTGGGGGTAAGAATCAGGCTCCTAATCTTTTTAGTTTTATCATCATTTTTGTTCAAACTTAATTCCTGGAGAATGGGTATGGCAAAGGCGGCCGTTTTACCGGTTCCCGTCTGAGCGCAGCCCAGGATATCTTTCCCCCGGGCAATTTCAGGGATTGCCTGTTCCTGTATTTCTGTTGGAAGGGTGTATCCCTCTTCTTTGACAGCTTTCAGTATCGGTTCAATGATGTTCAAAGACTGAAAGTTTGCAGGGGAATTTGTTGAGGATTGTGAGTCGATTGGGTTGTTGTTATTCGTCAAAATAGGTTTCCTTATTGAATTAATTTTAATTTTTTTTTAACAGATAGACCTGTTTGGGGGCATCTCTTAAAACCGGCAGTAATGTCAGATGACAGTGTCCACTGGAGGGAAGATTAAAAAATGATTTTCAGACAAAAGTCTCTGTATAATGGCAGAAATAGGGATTAGTGATTTTTGTCAAGACATATACATCACGCCCCCCCGGAAGGATGCAGTATCATACACCTTCCCTGATATACCGGGGATTTCCTTATAGAAGAAGTAAATAACAAATAGGTATCTACGCAGCTATTGTAGCATAGATGTACATTTTTATAAAAATTGGCTATATAATTCCCCCGCCGCCTTCGGCGGCGGGGGAATTATATAGCCAATTTTCTTTTTAATATTCATACAATTACATATCGCTGAATAGTTACAAAAAGTTATTGAAATCAGGGAATACAGTTGGTTACTGTAATATGTGCTTGAAAAAAATCAATAAATTATCGATCATAAAACAGGATTTGACTTGACCGGGCATAGGGGCCATGAACAGAGCAGAATTAGACCGTGAATTTCAGCGTGAAGTGGGCACAGCGATTAAGACCCAGCGTGATCTGGTCTTCATATCATACTCGGGGCTTGAAACGACCGAGGAAAAGATAAAATTCGCCCTCATGCGCATTCTGGAGCAGTACCAGAAAGAGGAGATCTTCACTCCCCTCCTCTCCTGCATCAAGGAGCTCATCGCCAACGCAACAAAAGCCAACGCGAAAATGATTCTCATCGACGAGGGGAAGATCACCAACCCGGAAGACCCGGTGGAGGTGGTCAAACAGATTCGGACAATCCTGAACGAGGAGGCACTGCTCGAATACGGCATCAAGGCCAAGATGAACCGGCTCTCAACCCGGATCTACCTGAAACTGCACCGGGACAACCTCATCATCGAGGTAATCAACAATACTCCCCTCAAACAGAAAGAGCTTAACAAGATAACCGATCGTATCGAGAAATCTTCCAAATACGACAATATCGCGGAATTCTACATGGAAAACCCCGACCCGGAAGCGGAGGGCATGGGCCTTGGGCTCTCCATGATCGTTGTGCTCCTGAAAAACATCAACATCTCGCACAAGAATTTCATCGTGACCACTGACGGCAGGGAAAAGACCTACGCCAAGATACTGGTGCCCCTTGCCTGATTCTCACCGCACCGGCCGGTAGAACAGCCCGCGCTCCTGCTCTTCTTTTTTTACGCACCCTTCCCGCTCCAGGTCGCCGAGAATCTTCACGATTTCCGCCCGGCGGAGCCCCAGGGTCTTTTCAAGATCTTCCATGGTGGATGGACGGCGCTCCAGGGTCGCCATGACCGCGTTCCGGGCGTCGAGCCTGAGATCTCCCGGCGGGAGGGCTGTGTCCGGTTCTCCCACCGGTACCGCCTCGAGGGGACGAAAGTATTCGGCGATACGGGCAAGTTCATCGTCCCGGGCCCGGACCAGTCCCTTCTCCGCACCGGGACGATCGAGCCGGTTCAGCTCGACCCGGTCAGGCCTTATCAGGAGGGCCCCGTCCCTGAGTGCACTGAGTTCCTCGTCGGTGTCATTGATTCCGGGGATAATGAATATCTCAAGAATCAGCATCCCGGAAAAGATTTCCCGGAAGTCCCTGAGACCATGGATAACCGTAACCAGGTCTAATTCCGGTGAGGGACGGGTGATTTTCCGGAAGGTTTCGGCGGTGGCCGCGTCCAGGGATGGAATGACCAGGTCTGCCCCGATGATCCGCTCCCGCACCTCTTTCTTCCAGAGAAGTGTGCCGTTTGTAAGGACCGCGATTCGATACCCAGGGAAACGCTCCCGGATATGACGTATCACGTCACCGATACCGTTGTGAAGTGTCGGCTCCCCGGAGCCCGAGAAGGTGACCGCGTCGAGGCGCGGCCCCTTTGAGAGGTATTCGTCCACCTCGGCGATGACTTCGGCTGTAGGAACATATTCGTTAACGTCAAGGGTCAGAGCCGTCGTTGCACCGCACTCACAGTAGACACAGTTCAGGGTACAGGTCTTAAAGGGGACCAGATCGATACCCAGGGAACGCCCCAGCCGCCGGGAGTTTACCGGCCCGAATAAATATTTCATAGCATGACCAGTATCGCCTACTTCACGTCGACCCGCAGTTTCATCGAGAGAAATGAACCGAGCTTTTCACCGGCCATGCTGATATCCCCGAGTTTCTGAAACAGGCCGGCAAGATCCTGCTTTCCGGTCATCTGGACCAGCATGATAAGCGCGGTAATGTAACTCTCCCTCTTCGCGTAAGAATACATGAAGAGGGAGTTTTTTACCCCGAGGCTTTTCGTGACTTCATCGCTAACCGTAAAGAATTCTTTTCCTTTCAGTGCCTCCTTCAGTAAACCCAGGTCAGATCCGAGATAAAACCCCCGGTTATCAACAGCTATATATTTCTTCCTGTTACTGCGGTCGCTCATTGAAAACCCGTCCGCGTTTTTCAATTTAAGTTCACTGATGCTTTCCGAGCCCCCGTCTGTTTTCTGAACGTTTTTCATGACCTTGCCGTAGAGTTTCCGTATACGGGAAGACTTGTCCATGGAGAAATATACCGCGAACCGCCCGGGGTCGCCGAAACCGGTGGTCTCTCCCGTAACTATGGATATCATACCGTTGATATTCGGGACGATATCCTTTGAAAAAGAAACACCGTACCGTTCCCGGAGCTTGCCGGTTATGCTCATGTAAAGCGAGCTCAGCTTCGGATATTTTTTAAACATCTTTAATATATGAGCAGGATCAATAGATAAAAATGAATAGGCCATGACATCGGGAAGATAGAGTGCCTTTGCCGCGGCACCGGTCCTGAACACGTTGAGTATATCGTCAGTACCGACCATTTCCCTGTTCAGGTCAGCCGCCAGGTTGAGGTTTACCTCATTTTCCGTGACGTCCGCCCCGATGGCGATATAGTGAATGTGCTTATAGGGAAACTCTTTGTTCGGTTCCATCTTTTGAAGATGCGTCCTCCCGGCTGAAGATGTATCCGTTTTGAATTGAACATAGTGGATGTTTTCTCTACCGTGGATACGGGAATTTTCTTCCGGGGTCGAGGGAAGATTCTTCTTCACCTTCTTGTTGAATACTTCCTTGAAAAGTTCGCCTGAGGCATAAACTGTAATGTCATAGGAGCCGGTGAATTTCCGGATGAACTGAGCGTATTCATCCACCGAGGCAAGATTCCCCTCTCCGGTCTCGGCAATGTCTATCACGTTACGTATCAGTTTGCCGGTTGATCCGATAACAAAATATCCTTCCATGGCTGTTGCGAACACACTGACGTTTACCTGGTAAATTGTACGGTCACGGTAATCGGTTATCACCGGGTAGAGATCGAATTTATTCTCGGAATAAATCATCTTATTGAGAAACTGTACGAAGGTCAGGGGAAACCGGTTTTCGTCAAACACCGGCACATAGATGAGAATCTGTTCGTTATTCTCCGCGTCCTCATTCATGTACACCAGGGCCATCTCCCGGTCAACATCGACCCCCATCTGGCGGAGGGAATCCACGTTCATCGGATCTATCCCCGACTTTTTTTTGAAATCAGCAAGCTTCTGCTCAAAGCCGGTCCGGTAGTTCACCGGAAGAAAGGTATCCACCACGAACCTGGCTGATTTAACCAGCTTTGCGATGCGGGATGATTTCATAAAGAGGAGGGTCTTGTCCGGGACCAGGGTCTCAATCATGGTCTCATGCTCCCGGGCCGTGCCGGTGGAAAGCGCCAGCGCGGCGGTCACGATTATCAGGGGAATCAGGGCGTTTCTTTTTTTCATTACATGCTCCATAAAACAATTATACAGTCATCCGCTCTGAATTCCAGAGCAATCAGCTACAATAGTAAAGGCCGGTCCATCAATCAATAAAAAAATAACATTGACAGGCCTGAGGGTTCCGTCACTAGTATGGGAAAACTCCCGGGGGAATCATCATGGCACAGGCGGAAATCAGGAAAAGCTACGAAGAGATAAACGAAAAAATAAAAAAGGGCAAGGCGGTGGTGGTAAGGGCAGATGAGATGCCCGAAATCGTGAAAGACGAGGGGGTCAGAGCCGCCTTCAAAAAGGTCGACGTGGTCACTACCGGGACCTTCGGCGCCATGTGCTCCTCCGGTGCATTCTTAAACTTCGGCCATTCCAGCCCCAAAATAAAGGCATCAAAGACCTGGCTAAACGACGTGGAAGCCTATGCCGGCCTGGCGGCGGTCGACTGTTATATCGGAGCGGCCCAGGTACAGGAGGATGATCCCCTGAACAAGGTGTACCCGGGGAGTTTCACCTACGGCGGGGGCCATGTGATGGAAGACCTTGTCGCCGGCCGGGAAATACTACTCAGGGCAAAGGGGTATGGAACGGACTGTTATCCGAGAAAAGATCTTGAGAAGAAGATAACAATCCGCGATCTGCGGAACGCATTCCTGTTTAACCCCCGGAACGCCTACCAGAACTATAACTGCGCGGTGAATCTCTCCCGGAAGACCCTGTATACCTACATGGGTATCCTCCGGCCCGAGATGGGGAACGCCAACTATTCATCCGCCGGGACCCTGAGCCCCCTCCTGAACGATCCCTATTACTGGACCATAGGACCCGGCACCAGGATCTTCCTCTGCGGGGCCCAGGGTGTCGTCGCCTGGAGCGGTACACAGCATGACCCTGACGCGAAGCGTGGGGAGAACGGCATTCCGATTGAAGGTGCCGGTACCCTGGCGGTTACCGGCGACATGAAGCAGATGGACAGCGGATTTATCAGGGGTGCTTCTTTTACCGGATACGGCTGTTCCGTTATGATCGGGCTTGGTATACCGATACCGATTATCAACGAGGAACTCGCTTTCCTGACCGGGCAGTCCGATAACGACATATTCTGCCCGGTTGTCGATTACAGCCATGATTACCCGAACGCGGTGGATAACAAGGTTGGCGAGATAAGCTATGGCGAACTGAAATCCGGCGAAATTGAACTGAATGGGCGGAAAATAAGCACCGCTCCACTCTCCAGCTTTCCTCTGGCCAGACAGATAGCAGAAACATTGAAAGACTGGATAGGGAACGGGTTTACCGTTGGTGTTCCCCAGGTTCCGATGCCCGGACCGAAAGAGGATAAGTAACAAAGGTGAGGCTTAAGGAACGTATATACCGTGATTTTACCGATAACAATCGGTGGATAAGTTACCGGGTCATGGTTGACACGAGCGATCTTTATATCAGGAGCGATAACAATCAGTCAAAAAGGGCTGAAGAGGCTCTCAACAAGGCGAGAAGCGTAATATTAGAGCATGTCGCTGATAGCGAAAGGTTTTTGACCGCCATGGAGCCCATCGGGGATCCGGGGGTCAGAGCCTCGATAGTCGAGAAGATGTACCGCGCATCAGCTACAGCCGGTGTCGGCCCCATGGCCGCTGTTGCAGGTGTAATAGCAGAATACGTTGGTGAGGCTCTGACCCCCGGATCTGAGGAAATTATCGTCGAAAACGGGGGAGACATCTGGCTCAGGGTACGAAAACCGGTGAATATCAGCCTTTACCCGGGAAATGTATTCTTTTCAGGCAATCTGGTGATGAAAATACCCGAGGCTCTGACCCCCTGTGGTATTTGTACCTCATCCGGAAAACTGGGCCACTCATTCAGCTACGGCAGGGCCGACGGGGCCACCGTTATCGCCGGGGACGCGGCCCTTGCCGACGCCCTGGCCACCGGGGCTTGCAACATGGTGAAAACAGAGGACGATATACCAGATGCACTGGACTATGCCATGGACCGGGGTGCCCTTGGAGCGGCGATTGTTATCGGCCCCTCAGCCGGATTCAGGGGCGCAGTGGAACTGACACAACCGTATCAGGAGTAAACAATGGATTCAAAAAACGTGCTCCTTATTTTTAATAAGGACATAATGTATAAACCGATAATTTATCGAATAGCGACCGAATACCGGATAATCTTCAACGTTCTCGAGGCCAAGATATTCCCAAAGCAGGAAGGAAGGATCATTCTTGAGCTTGCCGGAACAAAAAATGATATCGAAACCAGCATCGAGTACATGAAAGACGAGGGAGTCCAGGTGGAGATTCTGGCTGATAAGATATACAAGGACGCGGACCGGTGCGTCCACTGCGGGGCCTGCACGGCCGTGTGCCGGGTCGACGCCCTCACCATCGACCGGGAAACCATGGAGGTCATATTCCGTCCTGAACTCTGCGTTGCCTGCGGCATGTGTAAAAAGGCCTGCCCGGTGAACGCCATGTCCGGGGCGTCAATCGAGCTCGGGATAGATGTATAAAAGCTTTCAGTGTGCCAGGATATTACCCTGGATAATTCTTATTGTTATCATGACTATGCCGAGTATGATGAATAGACCACTTACAACAAACGTGAGCTGGCGTTCATCAGCCCTGTTAGCGAGACCGGCACTGATTATACCCCCCACAACAGCGCTGATGCCGACCAGAAGCCCGGGCCCGATACGTATATTGCCGTTCAGGCCGTAACCGACAGCGCCGGATAAGGCGGTTATTATCATAATAAGGGTTGATGTCCCCACGGCCTTTTTTATCGGGAATTCCAGAATAAAGTATAGGACCAGGAAAATAGAAAATCCACCCCCTGCCCCGAAAAAACCGGTCATCAGGCCGAGAATAAAACCGAGAAAAATGGCGGCAACTGCACGCGTCCATTCACTTCTAAATTTTATCCTTCTCAGGCGGTCCTCATCCTGTCCCTTCTTCCTGACCATGAGCAGGAACCCCATGATGACAAGGCCCAGGCCAAACGAAAGCCCGAGGAGGGACCCGGGGATCCGTACAACATAAAAGGCCCCGATCTGGGCCCCGGCGATGGAGCCGACAGCCACCCAGAAACCGTTTTTTAAATCAGTGTTCCCGTGGCGGTAATAGGTGTAGGACACGGCGATTGATGCGATAACATCAACCATGAGGCTTGTTCCAATAGATTCATGAATTGAAAAACCAAGAAAAATATTAATGAGGGGGACAACGATCAGCACTCCCGAAGCCCCGGTGAACCCGGTGAGGGAACCGGTTATCAGCCCGATAAGAATGAGAAGGATTGCGTTCAGGGTTGCTGTTATCATATATTACTAAGCCATGGATCACTTCCGGCAGGGAAAATCAGTCTGAATCTGCCTGTAATCCCAACTGTCTGGGCAATTTAAATCGGGCGACGTGAAAAACCATGATTACAGGGACTTGCTGTAAAACCTGTAAGTTTTGTATATTTCCGCACCCATATGTTTCAAAGCGTTAATCATGTTGACATTGCTCTCAACGATGAGGGACATGTCACCGTATTTATATCCCATCCTGCGGGCCCTCTCGAAACTTTCAACATAGAAATAGGCATCGATACCCTTCATCCGGTACTCTTCGAGAACCCCCATCATGAATGTTTTTACCCGGTCAATCTTCCTCATCCCGAGAAGGATCTTGAATAAACCGAAAGGGAACAGTCTGCCATTCGCCTTCTTAAGGGCGATATTGGCATCCGGGACAGATAAAATAAAGCCGACCGGGTTGCCATTGTATTCGGCAAAGATAACCAACTCCTCTTTCGCGATCAGCTTCAAATCTTTACCGAAGGCCTCGATCTGGTTATCGGTAAGGGGATAATGGCCCCAGTTTCCCTTCCATGCCTCGTTGAACACATCCTGGACATTGTCCCGATCCCGCTCATAATTGTGTTTAAGGTCAATGTTCCTCAGGGTGAACCCATCCTCACCCTTCTCTGCACGCTCCTTTACTTTTTTGTGCATCCTGTAAAAGAGGTCAGGGAATTTATGGTCAGTGTTCGATAGAAATGCGTACCAGTCTGTAGTCTTATTAAAACCGTAGTTTTCAAAAAGACCAACATAATAGGGAAGATTGTATCCAAGCTCGATGCAGGGAATATTATCATAATCATCGAGGAGCATGCCCGAGGCGTCATACATGAGGAAGTTCATCGGCGCCGCTATCTCTTTCATTCCCTGTTCCCGGTTCCACCGCTCAGCCTGCTCAAACAGGGCGTTGGCGACCTCCTGGTCATTGATGCATTCGAAAAAGCCGAGGCATCCCCGCTTTTCATTATAATATTCATTGTGTCGACGATCGTAGTGGGCGATTACACGGCCCACAATTTCGCCGTCCCGGTATGCCAGGTACGGCTGTATTACACCGACCTCGTGGTACGGACCCTTGATAATGAGATCGATCTGATCAGTTATTATCGGGGGTACCCAGTACCTGTTTCCCTTGTAGACCTTCCACGCGAACTTGACGAACTTTTTGATGTCTTTCTTTTTGAGTTCCAGGGGTACCACTTCAACTGATGCCATAACACCACTCCTTTATTTTATAATCTCCAGATCCCTGCCGACGCGGGTGAAAACCTCCAGGCTTTTGTCAAGATCCTCCCTTGTATGGGTGGCCATGATGCCGAGACGGATCCGCGATTCTGATGGAGGCACGGCCGGATGAATGACCGGTGACCCGTAAATACCCCCGGCCAGAATTTTCTTGTTGAAAAGCATCGCCTTGCCTGAATCGCGAATCATGAGGGGGACCACGGCCGTGCGGGTCGTCCCGATATCGAAACCAAGTTTTCTCAATTCATCGTGAAAGTAGTGAATGTTCTCCCAAAGCTGTTCGCGCCACTGGGGCTCGTCGTCCAGGAGTTCGAAAGATTTCAGCACACCCGCGGCTGTTGCCGGCGGGAGTGACGCGGAAAAAATAAAGGCTGACGCCGTATGGCGCAGGTACTCAATGAAGTCTTTCGGGCCGGCCGCGAAACCGCCCACCGCTCCGGCGAATTTCGAAAAGGTGCCGGATATGAGATCAGCGCCATCGGGCATGTCAAAGTGATCGAGAAGTCCGTATCCCCGCTTTCCGAGGACCCCGAGGCTGTGGGCCTCGTCAATCAGAAGAAGGGCCCCGTGCTTTTTCTTGATCCTGTTTAACTCGGGCAAGTCTGCCCAGTCACCGTCCATGCTGTAGACCGAGTCCACGATTATGAGGATTCGCTCGTACTTTTTCGTAAGCCTCTCGAGCATCGAATCAAGGTCATCGGTGTCGTTATGCATCCACATCCGCTTGTCGCAGCTGGACAGGGTTACCCCGTCAACAATGCTCCGGTGCACCAGGCTGTCCAGGAGTGCCAGTTCCCCCCTGCCGAGGGTCGCCTGAATGGAACCGAGCAGGGCCTGGTATCCGGAGGCGAAAAGCACGGCATACTCCTGGTCGTACACCTCGGCGATCCTCTCCATGAGCCGGTAGTGGATGGAGGTTGTCCCGCACATCAGGGGAGACCCGCCGATACCGAGCCCGTATTCATCAAGGGCCGAATGGACCGCTTCCACAACCTTCGGGTGCGTGGAAAACCCGAGGTAGTTATTTGAAATGAAATTAACGCACTCCTTCCCTTCAACAATTATGTGATTTTCGCATGCGGACCCGACTTCCAGGGCGTAGGTGTACATGTTTTCGCCCCGGAGAAATGCTATGGCACGGGCCTGGTCCGCGACCCGTTCATTGATAATTCCGTCCATCTATATCATCCGTTTGTTCGGTAACCGGGGGTCAGAGCCTCCCATAAACCGAGTTATTTACAGAACTATAGTTAACCGAGATTCTTTGCCAGATAGTCTATAACTTCACCGATTGTCTGGAGTTCCATGATTTCATCGAGTTCTGGATCGAAATCATAAAGCTCGGTAATTCTCGAGATGGTTTCCATGCTCTTGAGGCTGTCAAAACCGAGGTCCTCCTTGAACCGGTTGTCAGGTTTGAGGGAATCCACCGACGTGTTTGCCAGTTTCGCTACGATTTCGTACAGGTCTTTTTCAATCTGATCTTTGGATACCGCCATTGTCTACCCCGCAAATAATTATAGTATTAGTTCAAAAACTAGATAAGAATATTAGATTGTAACATATGCATGTATTAATGCAACTATGATCCGGGATTTTTTCTAAAAATCCTGCCGATTTTATGCAGCACCAGGTTAACGGAACTGAGTGTCACCGTCCAGAAAAGAACAAGTTTGTTGATATGCCGCCGCGGAATAATTTCAGGCTGGAGATAGAGCTTTTTACAGAGGATACGCTGTATCTTCCCGCTCGTCGTTTTCGGGATTGTTCCCTTTGGTACCAGCTTAATATCATCCGGGGCAATGCCGAGCTTGGCCACGATATCGTTCTGAATCTGGTTCTTCAGTTTTTTCTGGTCATTTTTATCCTTGATGAGGGTTTCGCAAACCAGGATCAGGTCCTCGGTTCCCTCATTAGGATTTTCCATGGCAAAGGCTGCCACGCAGCCGAGCCGCACCCCGGGAACCGCAGCAGCTATCCGCTCAACGTCATAGGGATAGATATTCTTGCCCCGCTTGATTATCATCTCCTTTATGCGCCCTGAAATAAAGAGCATTTCATCAACGATAAAACCCATATCCCCCGTATAGAGCCAACCGTCCCTGATGGTTTCGTTCGTTGCCTCATCATTTTTATAATAGCCGACAGTAAGGCTTTTACTCTTAACAAGGATCTGGCCGACCTCCCTTTCCCGCAATGTCTTTCCTTTATCGTCAACGATCCGTATCTCCTGGCCGAGCAGGGGGTATCCCACTGAGACAAGGTCGATGAATTTTTTACTGTCGCTTGTTTTGGTATCAACCGCGATATGATCCTCCTCGAGCTTCGCCCGGTCGAATCGCTTCACCACGGTCGTGTTATCAAGCGACGGAAAGGTTGCGGCCAGGCTGTTTTCAGCCATACCGTACACGGGAAAAAAGAGATCGCCACGGACGCCCGTTGATTTGAACTTATCAAGAAACTTCTGAAGGGTGATTCGGTCAATCGGTTCCGCACCGTTCAGGGCCAAACGCCAGCTGCTGAGATTGAGTTTCGGAATCACGTTATCGGAAATCCTTGAAATACAGTAGTGATAGCCGAAATTCGGGGCAACGCTGATAGTGGCCTTGTGTTTTGTTATGTTTTCAAGCCACCACTGGGGCCGAAAGAGGAATGCCTCAGGTGTCATGAATATGAGCCCGGTATTCCAGTACATGGTGGTCAAATGCCCGCCGATGAGCCCCATGTCGTGATAAAGGGGGAGCCAGCTTATGGCAATATCTTCATTCCGCAATCCGGCTCCAACCCCGATACCGTGAATATTATGAATGAGATTACCATGGGTCAGCATGACACCCTTCGGCTTTCCGGTCGTCCCGGATGTATACTGGATAAGTGCAATGTCGTCTTTCTTAATCTTCGGCAGGGGTTTGTACTTTTTGCGGGATATCGGATTGTTAAAGATCTCCTCGGTAAAAATAAAATCCTTTACAAGGTTAGCGCTCATGAGGCTGCCGATTATCATTTTAATTTTGTCATAGGTAATAAAAAACTTAGACTCGCTGTTAATAATAATATGCTTCAGGTTTTCGATGTACTTGCTGATATTGCTGGTACCGGCGGGCTGGCTTACCGGAACCGGGACCCCTCCTCCCATCAGAATCCCGTAATAAACGTAGATGAACTCCATGCTGGTGGGAAGCATGACCATGACATTGTCTCCCTTTTCGAGACCTGCCGCAATAAGGTACTGGGCAACAGCCTCCGCTCCGGATACAGCCTCAGCAGCTGAGAGTTTCATTTCGCGATTCTTTGAATCCATGAAGATGATAAAATCTCTTGGGGAATCTACCCGCTTCCGAAGAACTTCTATAAGTGTTTCGGACTTAATCGAGTATTTCTGCGTATTTTTCGTATGTGCTGGTTTTTTTGAGACCTTCATACAACTCCGTCCTGTTTTGTTTGGTATAATGCGTTCTTATTAAAAGGAAATACAAAAGGATAATCAATACCATCTATCATGGCAACTGCAATAATCCTAAAAAAAGTATATGTTTACTTGATTCTTATAATTTTTTATGCTAATAATTATAAAACAGGTAAGAAAGAAACTGGAATGCTCACTGGTAAAAGGAGACACTACCTATCATTAAATATTTTTGTCAAGATAAACACTTCCTTACCATGAGAAAACCAGTCTGCACAGTCACAATTGATACTAACACTCCCTGCAATAATAATCAACAACATCTTTATATGATTCGT
>CAZEPS010000116.1:0-13330 GCA_964514165.1 uncultured Leptospirales bacterium | reverse complement strand
AGCTCCTCCTCTATGGGTGCGGCGAGCACGGAACGGCGCCCTCCCTTTTTTGTGGCTATGTCCAGGCCGAGCTCGTCCTCCAGGTATTTGCTGATGTAGTCCCGGATGTTCTTGTCCGACAGGGATTCGCTGCTGTCCTCGTCCACGGTGAGGATGTCCGCCAGGGTCGTGGCGTTCCATTTTTCCGGGTCGTCCCGGTTCTGGAGCAGGGCCAGTACGTGGAGGTACCGCTTGATGACGGTGAGCTGGGTCTTCGGGTTCGGGAACCTGTCTTTTTCAAGCATGTTTTTTCCTGAAGTAAACCTTTGGGGTACAGGTATATTTGGAGTATTCTGTATTTTATTAACACTGGTATTTTTCATACCCGGGCTCATTTGTCCATTACATTTTTCAACGGAGTATTGCGATGGCACGGCACAGGCGGCAGCGGAAGCATTCGAACGCTTCCTACAGGTTTTTCAATGCGGAATTTTACGGGAACGAACGTTCCGAGTTTCCCCTCAGGGAGAAACTCCTGGAGTATTTCATCAACCTGCTGGGGCAGGGGAACCTCTCCGAGGCGGTCCTCACCTTCGCCTTTGAGAGCATGGAGCCAGGGCAGCGGATCGACACCCTCGATTTCATTTACGATGGAGTGACAGAGGTCCCCGTTTCCTCGAAAAAGACGAACAACTACGAGCAGGTCAGGTCGTACCTCCACGACATGGGCCGTTTCTGCGACAACATCATCGAGGACATCTACTACCGGCGGCTCCGGAGGACCGTTCGGGAAATAGGAGAGCGCATAACGGCCGTACTTGCCGATAAGCTGCGCACCGAGCGTTCGGTCAACCGCGGGGCCTTCGAGCGGCGCCTTGACGAGCTGCAGCGGGTCTTCAACCTGGGCAGTGACGATGTCACCGTGCTCCTCTTCCTCTACTGCGCATACGAGACCAACCTCGAGTACCTTTCTGACCTGCAGAATGACGTTGACTACAACGAGTTTGTCCGGATCATGGCCACCGCTGTCGATCTTCCCATTGCTTCAGTGAAGCGGGTCCTCCACAAGCAGTCCCGGCTCTACAGTTTCGGCCTTTTGGAAGAAATCGACACGAAAAGGCAGAACTTTTTCGACCTGAGCGATGTCATCTCCGACTATCTCGCCGGGGTGTCTGAGCGGTCCCTCATCGACCAGAGCATCATGAAGGACAGCGGGGACACCCTCGACCCCGACAGCTTCACCATAGACGGCCATGAGAAGGATATCATCCTCAGGCTCCTCCGGTCAAACGGGCCGGCCAATATTCTCTTCTACGGAAAGGCAGGCACCGGCAAGACCGAGTTTGCCCGCGCCATCGCCCGGGCCACGGGGAAGGAGGTCTACCTGCTGCAGCACGGGGAGGACGAAAATAGCGGCAACGACGACGGCAGCAGGGTCATGGCCCTGCGGGTCGCCGTTAACACCGTGCCCGCGGACCGGGGGATAATCATCGCCGACGAGGCGGATTACATCCTCAATACCGTGCGTATGTTCCTCATGAGCAGGCCCGGCATGATGGAGAAGGGGAGGCTGAACAGCTTTCTCGACGACGCCGGCGCGAAGATAATCTGGATAAGCAATGAAGTGACGTTCATGGAGGAGTCGACCCTGCGGCGGTTCGCCTACAGCCTCTCTTTCAAAGCCTTCACCACGGAGGAGAGGAAGAACGTCTGGCGGAACCGGCTCGCCGGCCACCCGATGAAGCGGTTCATCACCGACGACCTGGTCGCCCGGCTGTCCGAAGATTACCGGGTAAACGCCGGAGGCATTGCCTCCGCCCTGGACGCCCTGGAGGCCATCTACCGGGGCGAGCGGCCCGGAAAGAAGCGGGTCGAGGAGACCCTGCGGGAGCTCCTGGGGAGGCACGAGAACCTGGTCACCGGCCGGCTTGACTCGAGGCACGGCAACAGGGGCCTCCGGGACCTGGTTGACGCATACGACCCGGCGGTCCTGAACTGCGACACGGACCCGGCAGCCATACTCAGCGCCGTTTCCGCCTGCGCGGACGACATGAAGGCCCCGGGCAGGAACGGCAAAAACCTGAACCTCCTCTTCTGGGGCCCTCCCGGCACCGGCAAGACAGAGTTCGTGAAGTACTGCTCCCGGGAGGCCGGGCTCAGGTACATCCTGAAGCGATACTCCGACCTGGAGAGCAAGTGGGTCGGGGAGACCGAGAAGAACATAGCCGCGGCGTTCCGGGAGGCGGAGGAGCAGAACGCCATACTCTTCATCGACGAGTCGGACTCCTTCTTCACCAGCAGGGAGAGCGCCTTCCGGTCATGGGAAGTGAGCCGCACCAACGAGCTCCTCACGCAGATGGAGAACCACGGCGGCATATTCGTCTGCTGCACCAACCTGCTTCCGACCATGGACCGTGCCGCCATGCGGCGGTTCCACTTCAAGGTCGAGTTCAGGCCCATGAAGCCGGAGGCGAGGGTCATCCTGTACAGGAAGTACTTCAGGCTGAAGGGGAGGCGCCTCACCGGTGGCCACCGGCAGAGGATGGCCGCCATCGACGGCCTCACCCCCGGGGACATCCGCGCCGTGTGGCAGAGGCTCCAGTACATGGGGGACAATATCGACCACGGCTTTATCATCGCGGAGCTGGAGCGTGAAGCCTCCTACCGGAGGATTGGGGAGATCGAGAAGGTCGGGTTTTGATGGGGAAGATTTTAAGTACCTATCCCTGTGAGTGAACACTTCCGTTAAAACGGTACAGGCACAGCAACCGATAAGCGGAATTCTGTAGCATATTCTCCTGGTTCAGCAATCACTTTTTGCTGAGAGGGAATTGCAAATTCTAGAAAGAAAATTTATTGTTAAATTATTCATACATATATAATATAATTTATAATGCTTGTGATTCAGATAATGTATGAATTTTATCTAAATCTTTAGATATTTTATTCTTTTCCTCTTCTAGATCATAATCATTTTGCAAACCTAGCCAATATTCAGGTGAATTATTGAAGAATTTACTGAATCTTAAAGCAGTATCGGCAGTGATTCTTCTTTTCTTTTTTATCAGCGGAATCTCCTACAAAGACAAAGAAAATTAATTCGCTCCCTTGCCTAAGAAGTTGTTGCATGAAACTATAGTTGTCATTATAGTGATAAGTGATAAAAAGGTCTTTGATGTAGATTTCATTTACGAATATCTGGTCCATACCAGTAAGAGCTTTATTTTTTCATCTTTGGTGAATCGGAGTACATTTAATGAGCGGTGAAATTCATTTTTTTATATTCTTAACTGACACAAAATTTAAGGAAAATATGGATGTTGAAGAATACCTGGAATCAAAAGTTTTTAATTCTGATATTTGCAGATATGAACCGCCTGCATATACAACTATATTAGACATTTGTACAGAATTGTCGATGAGTGACATAAGCTGCAAAAATAATAATCAACGACCTTGAAGAATCAAATGGTATATCATACAGGAAAGATCCCAAATCCTTCATGTGGATTTTTGATCTGGTTAAAAACACTAGCGGTTACTTTTATTACTTTAACGGAACAAAATATAAAAAACTGAAAGACGCGGATGATTTGGATAAGGAATTAAATAAAGGGCACATCTAAAAACCAGCATTTACGATTATCCTTATAATTGTAAATGCTGGTTTTATCAGACTTTGTGCACACAAGGGGACTTCAAAAACATAGTTTTTAGAAGTCCCCTAAACTTATTAAAAATAAAAAGAATCCGTACTTATATTATGGTGAATGGGCGTCTGATGATGGTGATTGGTAACTTTCTTGGTATTATGTAATATAGTTTTAGTAAACCGAGTTTTGTCTTGATTATTTTCTGGTCCTGTGTCATAATATCACTCCTTCGATGGTAATTATAGTATCGAAAGAATGTCAGATTAAGTTTAAACTATATCAGATTTTGTATATATGCATTAAGGAGATACAGATTTATTGTGAAAATAATTGCCTCGAGATGTTAAATCCTTCGCAATTTCAATATAAGATAAAATTAAATAAAGAGGGATATCATGTCGCCAATCCAAAAAGATCAGGTTAAAATCGTTTTCAGAGGACGTCTCACCCAAATGGTGTTGTGCGTTCTTGATAAAAAGGCATACATGCAATATCTTGATACGGTGGAAGATGACGATTTCGATCCGAACAATTACTGGGAATACAGCTGGTCTCAAATACCGGTAATAACTCCCGGCGAGGTAAACCTGACAATTAGTATAAATGGGAAAGATGTTTGCAGGGATTACGATATATCGAATATGATAAATGAATCAACTGAAGATGAAAGCGGTGTATTCTTGAACTTGAAGTCAAGGTTTGGTTTCATCCTGGGGTGGTTTTCCAGTGATGATGATATGCCGATTGATCCGGGTTTACACTCGGGATATGTGGAATTAAAAAAATCAGAATTCCTTCTTGAAATGGAAAATAATTTCAAGGGAGAAATAATTTTTGAATTTGAAACGGACAAATTTGATATCACGCATTTGATTTTTCTCCGTGCAGAAATTTTTAGCGATATCTCGAATTACCAGGATTGCGTATGTGCGGCGGTATATTACAAGCATGAATTTATTGAGCCGGAATTCAATGTTTTTGACTCGAAATCATTTCTAACCGCCCTCAGGGAAAAAACCGGGAAGGGGGTGTTGATCGTTGAGTGAGTTCGAGTCATCTCAATCACTAGTTAAAAACCCATATAACACGATTATGATCTTCATTGATGTACACTTCTTATAACAAGTATTTACATTGATACCTTAGTTGTAAATAATTGTTTTATCTAACTTTGTCCAAACAGGGGGATATCATATTAATAGTTTTTAGTAGTCACCTTATATAAATCAGCTTCTATTTTTTTAAAATTATTTCAACCGGGATCAGGTATGAAATATTTTTATGTGGAATTTTGAATGGTGTTTTATTCAACTCGAGTGTTTTAAGATACATTTCATTATTGGTTAATTCTGAAATATCACGATATTCAAGCAAGTCGAAACCTGCATTTAAAGCTTCTTCCAAAAAAACAACCAATTTATTGTGTGTATACTTCCAATACTTTTCATTGTATATCCTGTTTTCTTTTTCTTTTTTCGTTTCTTTGTTTTTCCTAAAAATATCCTTAACATAAAAAATGCCATTTGTCTGTAAATTTTTGAAAGTTTGTTTTAATGTCTTCTTTAAATCTGAATAACCAATACTTTCTAAAGATAAAGCGTGCGTTATATTTTTAAATACGAAACTCTCCATATTTCCAGTTTTGTAAATTGATTCAGGGTAATTGATTCTTGCCTGTTTAATACATTCATAACTGGATGAGATACCAATTGATTTTTTACATATTTTTCTTAATTCATTCACTAAATATCCGCTTCCACAGCCAAGATCTAACACTATAGAATTTTTATTGATATCAGTTCTTTCAATTATATATTTAATAATTTCTTCTTCTGTATTACCAATGATAGTCGTATGATAGAATGGAAATTTTGAAAAAATTTCTTTTGAGTGCATATCATAAAATTCAATTTCTGTTTTCCAAAGTGTTTTTACTTTTTTCATATAATTTAATCGAGTTTTAAATAGATTTCAGTATTTAATCATAAAAAAGATTTGTTTGTTCAATATAATAATAATGAGCGATAAAACCCGCAGAAGCAGGGGAATAAAACTAATAGTTACTGTAATAAAAAAAATTGTTGCAATTTTTGATAACCTTTTTTATACTCTAAGATAGTTATAATTGAAATAAATATGGCTGTAAAACAAGAAAAAAATAACTCTTTTTGGAGGAAACAATGGGAGCTAGTGAGAAAATAAGATTCTTGTGCTGCATTAATCCAAAGGCAGGGAAAGACAATTCTGTTCTTGAAGCAGCAGAAAAGAACTTCCCTCGAAAAAACATTCACCAGGTAATAGAAGAATCGGATATTTATATTACCTGTGATCCAACGGATTCAACTGTTGAAGCTCTTAAATCATTTCAGGACAGTCCTGATGTTATTGATACATGGATAGAGGTAATCCAGACACGTGATACAATCAAGGAAGATATCAAATCTGACAATGTGTACCTCTTTTTTGCAAATATTATGCATGGTGAAATTGAAAAGTTCTTTAAGGCTCTTAATGATGAAGTTGATAAAGTAAAGTCTGGAGACCTTGAACTTATTTATACAGGAGAAATTTTTTCGCAAAGGGCAGATGTTGCGCTTCTAATATCCTCAAATATTAAGAACAGGATAAGCCTCATGAAACGAATTCGTGAACTTCCAGGGGTCGTTGACACGAAAATGTATACATTAGCGCAGGCAGTCAGCTAATATATGAATTAAAGGAGAATTGAAATGATAGAACTTAAAAAACAAACAGATAAAATCAATAATTCAGTAATTGACCTACCTTCAGATGAACTTTTAAATCAATGGCTGAACGGAGAAGTGGTATCAGAAGTTGAAAATAATAAAAACTCTTCAATAAACTGTTATGAGGAGTACCATGTTTATATGAGGTATCAGGAAGGCTGTTAATTAATTTCATAAATACTTTCTGTTAAAAGCCATAAACTTATGATGATAATTATCAAATAATAGTGTGTGGTTTTTTTTAATGTTAAGGGTACCTCTATAAATTGGTTTTTTCATTAATTAATAATGGATAAAACCGATTTAAACCGAAATATGTATCCACCAGGGAAAATCAAATTTAATAAATAGAGGTTCCCTTATTAATTATTTTATTCTTAATTTAAAATGGATTTAATTCAAATTTCAAATAGAATATCACTTCCTATAAGCTCATTTAAAAAAAAATATATCGATTTTTTTCAGACATGTGATGATTACCTTGAAAGATTTGCCGCGGAATTATCTAGGTGTAATTTAAAATATTCTGAAAGTCGTTATTTATCTATTTGCAGACAATACTTTTATATTTATACTCTTCCATCGATAGAAGTTATCAAGGATGATTTCTTCGAGTTCACCCTTAACGAACTGATAAAATCACAATTCCTTCTTGTTCTTAATGCACGTTTTGCTGATGACGTTATCGATAATGACAATAATTTTGCTGATTACGAGACGTCATTTTATCTGTCACATTATACACTTAGCCTCGGAATTGAATTGATGCAAAAACAGGAATATTTCAGCTTTTCTGATGAAACCCTATGGAAATATTACTATCGCATGTTTGCATTCCAGGAAGAGATGATTAGACCATTTGAAAAGGTTTCTTTTGATGAATTCTGCTCAAGGCACTGGGAGCGGGGCTCAATGTTTTTCTGGATGCCAGAACAAGCTATGGGTAATCTTGAAAACAGTACTGAAAACATTATTGAGTTGAAAAATTTTCTTAAGTCTTATTTTGATGCAGCTCTTTCTCTTGGTGACATTTTGCATATATTCAATGATTTCAGGTTTAGATTAAACACACCCGCGACACTTTTGTTTAATGAAATAGTTGGCCATGGTATGGGGCCTTCTTTTTCAATTTTTCACAGGAAATATACCGATTGGGTTAATGAAAGGTTTGAATCTGCTCAAAGAATTGCAGATAAACACAATATGGTATATTCGTCTGAGATTCTGAAGTCACTTAAAGAGACATTTAATGAAAGTGAAATTGAAGAGTTATATAACAGTGAACACCTTGAAATATATTAATGAACTTCATCTCGAAATTACTCAGAAGTGTAATTTAAATTGCAGATATTGCTATATCGGAGAAACAACAGTCGACAGTTCATTCGATAAATTTTTAGATTTAGAAATTGCAAAAGTCGCACTTGCGCGTGTTCTTTCTAATACGAAAAGTAAATTTTTATTATTAACATTCCATGGGGGAGAGCCAATGCTTCAGAATGCAGAATGGTTTGACCGGTTCTGCATTAACGCAGGTGAAGAAGCTGCACGGAAGAATGTATCAATAACTTTTTCAATGCAAAGCAATGCAACGCTAATGACTGATGAACACCTTAAAGTTTTTAAGAAACATAATATAATGGTTGGCGTCAGCATAGATGGTCTCAAACGTTCACACAATGCCGTAAGGGGGGGGTTTGAAAAAACATTGAGAAATACCTTAAGGCTCAATGAAAACAATCTTCTTGGTGGGATTATATCTGTTTTAACTGTTGAAAACTATCAAGATCTTTGCAAATTCATGGTTTTTCTTACTGAGAATTCTATTCATAGAGTTTCCTTTAATGACTATAATGCAGTGGGTTGCGGGAAAAGGGAACTGGCCGTTAAACCTGACGATATTGTTGATGCCTGGATTTCTATTTTTGAATACATGCGTAAAAATGTAAACGGAGTGAAAGACAGGCTCACGCTGTTGAGGATTGACCGTTTCCTCAATCCGCCTAATTCTGAATATTTTAAAAAAAACCTGAACTGCCACAACCCGTACTGTCATGCCGGAATAAAAATGATCCATGTGTCAGCAAGTGGTGAAATATACCCCTGCGGATCATCAGCATGTATGGGGAATAAACGCTTTTATTTAGGCGATATAAACAGGGATATTGACGAGAGTTATTGGAGAAACGTCCTCAAAGATCTACATGCAAAAGACAGAATGTATTATGAAGAATGTCATATTTGCGAAGCAAGTACAATTTGCAGTTTTGGGTGTTCTTCATTTGAAAAGTATGATAATCAGGGTAAGATTTGGCTTTGCGAGGCAACAAAGAAATTCCACAGGTATCTCAAAAATTTTGACAGAGATGTGCTTGGTTCTCTAATCGCCAGAAGCAAGAACATGCAGTTAAAGAATTAAGTAGTAAACTGACATGCCGAGTTCAAATATCGTTTTAACATATAAATGCGTTAACAGATGCCCGTACTGTTTTTCCTCAAAAACTCAGGCAAAGAATGATGAAACAAATATGAATCAGGATGAGTTCACATTCTGCCTAGATTTTATAAAGCGATCTGAAAAAAAATCTGTCAGACTTCTTGGCGGAGAGCCGTTTCTTCATCCTCTGATAGAAGATTACATAATAATGGTCCTCGATGATCCTTATTTTGAACATATCACAATTTTCACAACAGGATTTATAAATGAAAAATATTATGACCTTCTTTCTGACAAGAAAGTAAATCTTGTAGTAAATGTTAACCACCCAGATGATTATGAAGGTGGAAGATTCTCTGATCTCGCAAGCAATTTAAAAAATCTTGCGGATAGGCCGGTTAATTTCACAATTGGTTTTAATATTTACAGGGAGAATTTTGATTATCAGCCAATTGTCTCGATGGCAAAAAGATTTGGCTGTAAATCCCTTCGATGGACAGTTGCGGTCCCATCAGCAGGGTATGACACACTATATCTTAACCGCGAACAAAGAGCAGGTACAGGTGAAAGGATCATTGATTTTTTATCGGAATGCGTTAATGCTAGAATAAAGCCTGTTCTTGATTGTCCCCTCGAACCGTGTATTTTCAATGAAACACAGTACAAGAAATTCTCACAATTGTGTCCGGACTCAGCTGCGGAACTTGGGCGTTGTTCTCCTGTGCTTGATTTCTGCCCGGGATATAAGGTTATCCGATGTTTCGCGGCTGGTGATCTGCTCTCTGTTGATCCTCAGAATTTCAAGGACATTAATCAGATTGAAAATTATTTTATTAAAAAAATTGATAATTTACGCATTTTTGCTGCAGAATCAGAATGCATGGGGTGCACATACCTGAGCAGGGGGCTTTGTATGGGTGGGTGCGTTGCCGGGAACTCACGTTCACTGGTAAATATGATGGAAATGAATTCTGAGATTTCAACGGTTCTTTTAAAATGCGGGGAACTTTATAAACAGAAAAAATATGCAGAAGCAATTATGACCCTGGAAAAGTATCTGGAAAAAGCTCCTCTGCCGGAATTAATCATTGAATATGCCAAAGCCCTGGTCTCGTACGGTGATTTCAAATCATTTATGAAAGTCATGGAAAAATATATTGATCTTCTCAATACCTCCGGAATAGGCAGCGCTAATATAATCATAGGAAAATATTACGAGATTAAAGGAGATTATATATCAGCTGCTGGGGCGATCAGAAGATCACTCGCAACAGCAGATGAAGACAAAAAAGTAATTCTCAGGGCGATGATAAAAAAACTTGATGAACTGATTGATAATTAATATGTCAAATGGGATTCATAATACTGCTGTAATTGAGGGAGATGTGTCCGTAGGGGATGATGTTAGTATAGGACCGTATTCGGTTATAAGCGGACGTATTAAAATAGGAAGTAGAACAAAAATCAGTTCTAATGTCCGTATAAGCGGAAAGGTTGTTTTAGGGAACGAAAATAAAGTATATCACGGCTGCTGTATCGGTGAGGATGCGCAGAACTGGGATCCTTTTAATCGTATAATTGAATCCAGCGGGGTAATAATAGGATCAAAAAACACACTGCGAGAATATGTAACAATTCATAGATCATCAGAACATGACGGTAATACATTAATCGGCGATAATAATAGATTTATGGTTGGCGTTCACATAGCTCATGACTGTAAAATAGGAAGTAACATAACAATTATTAACAATACTCTCCTTGCAGGAGGTACAGAAATTCATAATGATGCTTGCCTCGGGGGTTCTGTAAGGGTTAACAGCTTTGTTAGAATCGGTGCAGGCGCATTTGTTTCCACCACTGCATTTGCTGTGCGTGATGTACCACCTTTTTTTGTTTTTTCGCGGTACGGATTTCTAAAGGGTATAAGAAAAGAAAAGATGGCAGAGATCGGCTGGGATAATGAGTCAATCAATTCTTACCAGAATATTTTCACTCGTCTTTCAAGAGGTGAAGTATGGGAAGATATATATACTTCTCTTGAAGCCGGGAGCGAAAGCATTGAAGGTATGCTTAAAGAGTTTCTGAGAAAGAGTAAAGCAGGTATAAGCATCATTAGAAATCAGGATTAATCAAAATCAGGAAAATTTAATAACTGAAAAAACCGACCAGGTTCATGATTTAATAAAATAACAAAAATTTGAGATTGTATAAATAATTATTTATACATTTATTGATAATCAAAGCAGTATCATTCCCCTCTTTTTCATTCCTTCGATACCGTTTCTCTCCATTACATCGAGATTATCTTTTTACTGTTATGGGTTCACAAGAATTGTCGTATGTGATAGAATTGTAACTACGCGAAAGGGCAGTATAACAAATTTTGCTATGACTTTTTAGTGCTTTTTATGGATTGACAAAAGCGGGAATAGCTCTATAATACTAACTGTAATTGCTGCGGCATGATTTCCTGTTAAAAGCTCATGCAGATTATGGATGATAAAACTGGTAAAAACGAACACCGCTGCCCCTTCTGCATGAAGAAGGTAACCATTAAAGACTTTCGCGACAAAGCCGGCAGGCAGGAATTTGAAAGGACAGGAATCTGCCAGGAGTGCCAGGACTCGATGTCTGGAAGTAATAATGACATGAGAGACTAATATACTTTCATAAACGGAGTAAAATGCAGAATTAAGAGGACCGTTTATTCATTAGAGCAACAGTATTTCAATACCCGATCTTCAAACAGATACAACACCACCCCTGGAGGAACAGATGCCGTCAACAGTTTACCAGCTTGTCCCGAAACTTGAATCGTTTTACCGGGAGAAAGGGAACAGGCTTCCCCGGACACTGGCCGTGGCCGTAAACAGCCTGGGGGAGGAGGAGGTCCCCTTTGCCGGTGATGAACTGGCCGCCCTGGCCGAGGAGCTCATACGGGCCATCTCCGGCTTCGTCATTGCCTCGTACCTCGAGGGGGACACTGACAACGAAGAATTAAACCTCCGCCTCGTGGAGCTATTCATGGGTGCCCGCAAGATTACCCCCGGAGGCCTACTCGCCCTGGCACGGGACCTGGGCGCGTATTTGGAATCAGGGAAAACGGGCCCGGACGCAGGCTTTTACCTGAAAATTATAAACGACGACAACATCGGAGACAGGCACGGCATACTGAGCCAGGGGCTGGATTTCCGCAATACCCTGATGCACGGAACCTTCCTTGCCCCGGCGCAAAAGCTGGAGAATATCACAAACAGCCTCTGGACCGTGCTGGAGCGGCTTGCCCATGAAACGGCCCCGGCCCTTGCGGTGAAAGACGGCGTTCCCCGCGCCGGCACGCTGGGCCTCTTTCCCCTGTACACGGCCACCGATGGGGCCGTTGATCTCGCTTCAGACTGGAAACTGGCAAACCTGCCCGGGGAGGAGACGATTGAAGAAATCATCAGGAAACAGGAGGCGGCCTGGACAGGCTTCGCTGACCTCTTCCTGGAATACCTGGATGAAACACGGGGCACGTTTCTCGAATCCGAAAATGCCGAGGCCGTGAAGATTGCCGGCACCCTGCCGGATGAAGTGCGGAAAAAGCTCGACGGAGACGCCATGAGTCTGGGTATTGTGACCTGGTGGAACACTCAAAGCCAGCCCCTCTGGGGGGCGGTGACCAGGTACCTGTCCGAAAAAGATAACACCACGGTGCTTTCCTGGCGAATGGGGGAGGGGACCATCCGCTACTACGGTGACGTCATGCTGGGCGCGGTGGAGCAGGTCTTAATCCAGTCTGGAATCAAGAAGTCCCAAGATGAGAAAACCCGTAAATTTCTCGATAAAAAGCTCGGTGAATATACCGGGAAACACGACCTGGTGGTCGTGGTCGAAGGGTTCCACCACCGGATGAACCGGGACGTGCACCTGCGCCATTCCCTGAACCTGCTGGCCGAGAGAAAGGTCCGCTTCGTGGGAATCGGTTTCGGCTACCCTGACCTGGACCAGTACTTCACTGACCGGGTGGAGGCCTTCACCGGCGCCGGGGACGTGCCCGGACCGGCGGAACTCGTGGGCCTGTGGGCCAGGGACGGCGAGCTCGATGAGCAGGGGATAAAACGGGTGGCCGCTGCCGCCGGGAAGATATGGGAGCTTGCGGGTGACTCGTCGGTCATGGAAACCCCGGGGTTCAGGCAGGAAGAGACCCTCTCCCTGCGGAGGCTCCACGACAGCGGGCCGGCCGGCCTGGACGAATTCACCTCCCTCGAGATCGGATATGCCGCGGCTGCCCTCGCACCGGTGCTCCGGTTCGGCCGGCAGGAGGCCTGGCTCGAGTACAACCCCCGGGGCGGGCTCGAGGACACCCGGGTCGAGTTCTACAGGGACTTCCGTGACCTCCAGGACATCAGCACCTTCGATCCGGAAAAGCGACTCTACCGGATGTTCCGGGAATCGGTCTTTCCCGACAGAAAACAGACCGAGGTGGACCTGGTGTACGATACCATGGGCAGGGACGACCTTCTTCTGGA
>CAZEPS010000115.1:2255-13494 GCA_964514165.1 uncultured Leptospirales bacterium | reverse complement strand
ATGTATATTTTTTGTTCAGAAGTTACCGATAACAATCGGTATCTTGGGGCTCTGACCCCAAGATCCACCGATAACTATCGGTAAAACTCGCTAAAAATACCCCTTTCAGGCGAACTGTCAACGTGGAATTTACAAAAGCGCGCTTCAAAAAACAGTTTTTGCAAGCCCCTGAATAGAAACAAAAAGCCATCTTAAAATGATGGAATAGCACGGAGAGAATAGAACGGGAACTAGATTTGAAGGATATGAAAACCCGGCCGGTGCCACGGAAAACAAAGCTTTCTCACCGGATGGCAGGTGAACCGGGGATTACCCTTTCGGTATTCAGGGGAAAGAAAGGCTTGAAATTTACATCATCCCGGTGGAAAAACAGACCCATAAAGGGTCAGTTCATGAAGGATGGAGTTCTTGTAACCGGGGCCTCCGGCTTTATCGGGCCCCGCCTGGTGCGGGAGCTGAAGGAACGGGGCCTGTTTATCCACGCGGTGGTGAGAGAGCACGCGCGCTGAACATATTTCCAAATATGTTGAAAATTTTATCATGGCGGATTTCACCGATAGCAACAGCACCGGCGAATTACTGGACGCCCTGGTGGTGGGGGGTCAGAGCCTCCGGGGTTTATTTCACCTGGCTGGATCCGTTGATTACCATGAAGGATATGACCTGTCCCGGGTAAAAAACGTTGCCACGGCCCGAAACATTCTCGAAGCGGCATTCTCCCTTATAAGTGTGAAATTCTAAAACCAGTAATTCAAAGTCGCCTTTTTGGCACAAAATCTTAAGAATCCAGTGTTTATAAACACTGGATTCTAGTTGAGCCATTATTGAATTCATTATAACGGATGAGCGCCATGATGCCGGACCCTTACTGTCTGATTGAAAAAACGGGTATTGACAAGCCGATAACCTCAATTGAAGCAGGAACTGTTTCTTAAAGAGCAGAATGTTATCCGGCTGGGAAACCCGCCTGTCAGAATCGAAGTAATAACAACAGCTTCAGGTGTGGATTTTAATGTTTGCTATGATAACAGAATTGTAGATGAGATCGCCGGTGACAGCTGCTCGTACCATGGCGCTAATCTTTCATGTATCTGAAATTATTCAACACATTTCCATGCGACCCTCCGGGAAACGGTTTCCCCCATTGAACGTCCCCCGCTGGCGGTAACGGTATGAAGGGTGCAGAAATTCAAACTGCCGAAATGGGCAATAAAATCAGCAAAAAATTTTTTCAGAACAGTACATTTTTTTTGTTATGAAAGCAGTAAATGTAAAAAATACTTGACATATAGTATGAAATATATTACATTAAGTATAATATATAATACATAGAGTATAAAATAGTATACTTTATGTGTCAATTATCAGTCATGGGGTGATAACAATGTCGTACCAAGAAAAAAACAGTCTCGTATCCTTTTTCAGCACTGTCATCATCTATGGTGCCTACTGCCTCTACGTCTTCCTCAAATACCAGGAAGGAACCACGGCCATGTCCCATGATCTCTTTTTCTGGGGAAGGGTGATCCTGATCTTCATCCCGATATCAATCGCCGCCAGAATAATCATTTACATCTTATTCCATGTCGTCAACACGGCGGTCACCCGGGAAGACGAGGACCCCTCCTTCCAGGATGAACGGGACAGGCTGATAGATCTCAGGGCCACAAAGTACGCCTATGTCGTGTCAGGATTCGGGTTTCTCTTTGCCATGGTAACCCTTGTCCTCAGAATGCCCCCCGCGGTGATGATCAACGTCATATTTCTTTTCTGTAATATCGGCTCCATGGTGGAAGAGGGGACAAAATTCTATTTCTACCGCCGAGGGTTCTGATATGGGAAAGAGCTTAATCAGCAACAACATCCGGAAGCTGCGCTTTCACCATGATGAAATGACCCAGCAGCAGCTCGCAGAAATGACGGGGGTGACGCGCCAGACCATCGTGGCCATCGAAAACGAAAAGTATTCCCCATCCCTGGAGCTGGCCTTCCGTATCGCCAGGGTCTTCGAAACGCCTCTGGAGGATGTTTTTTCGTATCATCCCGATGATGCAAAGGATGAACATTAAAATTACGGTTAAGAGGGTTGCGCGCGGCAGGTCCCGGGGGCCATGGAAAGAGTCGGCGTCAGACCCGAAGGAGCGGTCAAATGAAAGCAGTTATTGCGACTGAATTCGGGGCACCGGAGGTTTTGAAAATCAAAGAGGTGGATAAACCGGTTCCGAAGAATAACGAAATTTTGGTACGGATACACGCCACGTCGGTCAACTACGGGGATCTCACGGCCAGGAAATTCAAGTATGTATCCCCCCGGGAATTTAACATGCCGTTCCTGTTCTGGATCATGGCGAGGATCTATTTCGGCCTGGGAAAACCGAATATCAAAATACCGGGGAGTGAATTCTCCGGCGAGGTGGAAGCGGTGGGAAGGGATGTGGCCCGCTTCAAGGCCGGTGACCAGGTCTTCGGCTACCGGGGGGAAGAGATGGGGGCCTATGCCGAGTACCTGGCCATGCCGGCAGACGGCGTGGTTACCATAAAACCCGGCACCATGAGCCATGAGGAGGCAGCCGTTCTTCCGAGCGGGGGAATCACCGCGGTCCATATCCTCGGTAAATTGAATATTATGCGGGGCCAGAAGATCCTGATTAACGGGGCCTCCGGCGGGATAGGCAGTGTCGCCCTCCAGTACGCGAAATATTGCGGTGCCGAGGTGACCGGGGTGTGCGGAACCCCGCGCCTGGAATACGTGAAATCCCTGGGGGCGGACCGGGTCTTCGATTACACGAAGGAGGACTTCACCGACCGCGGCGAAACCTATGATATTATTTTTGACGTCCTGGGGAGGAGTTCCTTCGGCCGGTGCAGGGGCTCCCTGAATGAAAACGGCCGGTACGTTCTTGCCAGCTTCAAGATGATAAAGCTGCTCCAGATGCTCTGGACGAAGATCGCGGGGGGCAAAAAGGTCCTGTGCGTTCTGTCGCCCCAGGGCCGTGAAGCCCTGGAAGCCCTGAGGGAACTCACCGAGGCGGGGAAGGTACGCTCCGTCATAGACCGGCGCTTCCCCCTTGAACGGGTCGTCGATGCCCACCGGTACGTGGAAGAGGGTGCCAGGAAGGGATATGTGGCAATAACAGTTTCATGAGAGCAGGGTTGGATTTATCTGCGCAGAATTACTGTCCTTTCGGGGCAGAAAAATCATAGTATTGAAAGAAACCACAGGAGGATAGAGCTTGAAAAGCGAAAAACCTGACACAAAAAAGGTATTCTGGAACCTGGGGACCTGCTCCCGCACATTTTTTTTCCTGTTGAACCGGGAATTCGGGCACCTGAAAGAAACCGGGGAACATGCCGCTGACCCCCTGGCCGGTGGAATCATGGGCAGGGGGCACCAGTGCGGCATGGTATGGGGTGCGACCCTGGCCGTGGGAGCGGAATCATTCCGAAGATATAATGGTCATGACATGGCGACCGCAGCCGCCATGTCGGCAACGCAGAGCATCGTGGAGTCTTTTGTTCAGCATACCGGCAGCGTCAACTGCCGGGACGTTACCGGCGCGGATTTTTCCAATCCTTTCAGCATGATAAAATACATTCTCTTCAAGGCCCGCTCCTGTTTTGACCTGGCCGAAAAATGGGCCCCGGAAGCGGTTCAGTCGGCAGTGGATGGCTTGTCAACGGAAAAGAACACGGTGCAGGGTAAATGTCTGAGCTGCGCTTCTGAAACTGCCAGAAAAATGGGGGCCAGCGATGAGGAGGCGGCCATGGTCGCCGGTTTCGCCGGAGGTGTCGGCCTGAGCGGCAATGCCTGCGGCGCCCTGGGTGCCGCGGTATGGATGAAGACGCTGGAGCTCTGCAGGGGCCTCGATAATCCGAAGAAGATGGTGTACAAGAACCGGGAAGCGAAGAATGTCTTTGAAGCGTTTTTAAACGTTACTGATTCCAGGGTTCTCTGCCGTGAGATTTGCGGCAGGGATTTTCAGACACTGGATGAACATACAAACTTTATACAAAAAGGCGGCTGTGAAAAACTCATACAGGCTGTCGCCCGGATATAGCTGCCATTCTGAAAAATATTATTACCGGATTACCATCAGGGAACCTCTATTAATTAAACAAGAACTTCTTTTTTGGGTACGTATTTTGGTTTAAATCGGTTTTATTCCATTTAAATTATGAATAAAACCGATTTATAGATGTACCCATTATACTGTCTTATGTACGTTCTTCGTCCAGATCCCAAACATGAAATGAACAGGATCCAGATTCCGGTCTAATCCGGCTATTATTGCTGATATCGACTACGAGCAGCCGATTGTTATCGGTGCGCATAATGTTTTTTTAGCATTACTGGTATTGCTCTATGAGCGGTTATTAAATTAAATTCCGGTTTTCACAGCAAAAAAAACCAGAAATAAATAGTCATGTTGATATTTTTTTCTCGCCAGGAATTACTAAAAGTAGTAAATTATACTAAATAAGTAAATAATTACATTATACGTAATATTATACATTTTCAGTAAATTTCAAGGTGTCTTATAGTGATGAGTACCGATAACAATCAGGAAAATAAAAAATATCTGGATCTTATCGATACCGCCCGAGAACTCTTCTTCCGGCACGGAACCAAACGGGTCACCGTTGAGGAGATATGCGAGAAAGCAGAAGTGAGCAAGATGACCTTTTACAAGTATTTTAAAAATAAGAACGATATTCTGCTAACCCTGATGAAACGGTATTTTGACGAGGCGATTGCGCGATATGAAGAGGTAATGGACTCGGACCGGCCCTTTATCGGCAAGTTCAGGGAGATCGTACGGCTGAAGATCGAATATTCCCGCCGCTACAGCGAAGAGTTTATCACCGAGTTCCTCGATACAAACGAGGAACTGAAAAACTGCATTCACCGGCTCGCGATGGATAATTACCAGATGTCCCATGAGTTCTTTGTCCAGGGCCAGGAGCTTGGCGTTTTTTCCCCGTCGTTAAAACCGGAGTTTCTCATATACGCAGGGGAGCAGGCACGCCATTTAATTAATGACGAAATGGTCAAAAAAATATATCCCGACGTCCATGAGCGGATGGAGGCTGTGATAAACCTTTACTTTTACGGGTTGACCGGGCCGGCAGAAGAACGGGATTTCGGCGGCACCGATAACAACAACCAGGGAGATGACCTATGAAAAAACTACTGCTGATCATGCTGCTGGCACCGGGAATCCTCCACGGCCAGACGGCCCGGGAGATAATCCGCCAGGTGGACCGGAACGAGGCCTTCACCACTCAGCGTTTCTTCGCCGCCATGGTGGTACAGAAAGGGAGCCGCAGACTGGTGAAGACCTTCAACGGGTACGGGTACAAGGCGGGGGAGAAGTCATTCATGACCTTCACCAACCCGGAAGACCGGGGCGTGAAATATCTCAAGATCGAGAACGAGCTCTGGATATACTTCCCCGACGCCGACGATATCATGAAGATATCGGGCCACATGCTCCGCCGCGGCATGATGGGGAGCGACATCTCCTACGAAGACATGCTCGAGAGCAGCGAGTTCGAAAAGAAGTACGATTATGTCAGGAAGGACGACGCAGGGGTTAACGGCAAAACCTGCTTCGTCATAGACTGCACGGCAAAGGTGCCGGACGCCACCTACGCGCGGCAGGTCCTCTATGTCCAGAAGGACAATTACGCCCCGGTCAAGGCGGAGATGTACGCCAAGGGGGGGCGCCTTCTCAAACTGATGACCATGGAAGACGTAAGGGTCATCGCGGGCCGGGCTGTTCCCATGACCGTTACCATCCGGGATATGCGGAAGAAGGACAGCCTCACCGTGGTGAGCTTCAGTAAAATTCTTATCGACGTGCCCCTGCCGCCGAATATATTCACCCGGCAGAACCTGCGGCGCTAGGGCCCGGCCATGAGGCTCACTGTCACACTTGCCGCCGCGGCACTGCTGCTCGCGGCAGTACATGAAGCGTCAGCGGGTCCCCTCCGCGTCAGGGGGAGGGTCCGCAATGACGCGATACTACTTGTTTCGGATAACGTTAAATTCACCGACATCTTCGAGACCATGCTTGTTGTGGAAAAGAAGTGGGACAACGTCAAGTTCTACGGGGACGGCAGGTTTTACGCCTACAACGGTATTATCACAAAATATGACGGCTGGTACCGGTTCCGGTTTATGCGGGGCTTCTTCCGCGTATATACCCCCAGCGGTGACATCACCGTCGGGAAGACATACATCAACTTCGGAAACACCGGAGTTCTCAACGTGTTCGAGTTCGACAAGAGCGTGACCCTGACTGATCTCTCCTACGACAAGGAGGGGATCTACGCTTTTGAGTACGCCTATTTTAAAGACAATAAGTTCGAAGGTAAATTTTACGCCGGCGTGTACGACCGGGAGAGGGACAACGACCTCTACGTGGAGGATGTCCGGTTCGCTGGGGGCTTCAGCCTCATGGGCCACTCCGGCACCTTCAACTACGGGTTCGTGGCGAACCGGATAGACACGGACAGGAACGTGACCGGGGTTTTCTTCAAGGGGGACATCGAGATCGGGGTCAACGGATCCTGCGCTTTTCATTTTAACGATCTCTTCAACAAGATGTTCAGCGAGGCGCAGCTCGGCGTCGACTACAGCTTTGTCGACGGAAAGCTTGTCTGCACCGCGAACTTTTACTACAACGAGCGGGGAGCATCGAAGCACGGGCCCCGCCTGCCGAGCCCGAATTACTATTTCACCGCCCGGTACTATATCCACGGCAGCCTTGTCGGGCTCATCGACGAGTTTTTAAGCACCGGGATTGACTGTTTCGCGAACCTCGTTGACGAGAGCCTGCTCCTGCTTCCCTACTTCAACTGGATCGTCCGGGACGGAATAACCCTTTCGTTCATCTTCCCGGTACCGGTGGGGCAGGGGGACCAGGAATTTTCCCGCGACAGGGCGGGATACCTGAGCGCGGTCGTCAGGATTGAAGGAAAGTTTTAACTATGGGGGACATCAAGAAACCAGCTATTGAAAGTCCCCCGCTATTAGAGGAGGATTACCATGCTGCTTGAAGTGAAAAATCTGAACAAGACATACCGGTCCGGGAACGTGGAGTTCCAGGCACTCCATGACGTTTCGGTTAACTTCGACCGGGGTGAATTTTCCGCCATTGTGGGCCCGTCCGGTTCCGGGAAGACCACGCTCCTGAACTGCATCGGCTGCATCGACAGCGCCGACAACGGTGAGATCCTCCTTGAAGGGAAAAACGTCCTGGGGAGGGATCCGAAGGAACTCGCTGCTTTACGGAAGGAGAACTACGGGTTCATTTTCCAGACCTATAACCTTATCCCGGTGCTTAACGTTTTCGAGAACATCGAGCTTCCCATGAAGCTTCTCCGGAAATACAGCGACGGGGAAATCCGTGATCGGGTCATGGGCCTTTTGGACGAAGTGGGGCTTAACGGACTCCATGAACGGCGGCCCCTGGAGCTGTCCGGCGGGCAGCAGCAGCGGGTCTCCATAGCACGGGCCCTGGTGAAGAGCCCGAAAATAGTTTTAGCCGACGAGCCCACGGCGAACCTGGACTCGAAAACCGGGGAGGCCATCGTGGACCTGATGCGCGAGCTAAACGAAAAGGAAGAGACCACCTTCATATTTTCAACCCACGACAAGCTCGTTATGAAGCACGCCCGGCGGCTCATTGAAATCCGCGACGGGCGGATTCACTGAGGAGGACACCATGAAATATTTATTCATGCTCGCCCTGAAAAACATCCGTCGCGCCAAAACGAGGACGATCCTTACTTTTCTTATACTTTCCTTCGGGGTCATCGTCTACCTGGTCATGGAGGGCATGCTTGCAGGATTCGACCGGGCCTCGTTCAGGAACTACATCGAGTTTGAGACCGGACACTTCAAGGTCAGAAAGGCCGGGTTTGACATGGACCATCCCTACGACATGGACAACATCATCACGGAAACGGACCCGATACGCGGAGAACTCTCATCCCTCGAATTCGTAACCGGGTTTACGCCACGGGTGAATTTCCTTGCCGAGCTGGACAACGGCATGGATTCCACCCCGGTCATCGTTACCGGGATAGATCCCGAGACCGACGGGAATGTCTTCTCATTGAAGCGGTATATCGTTGAAGGGAAACTCAAAAAAGGGGGGTGCCTCATCGGAAAGACACTTGCCGATGACATGGAAGCAGGTATCGGGAACGTGGTATACATCACCTTCAGGGACAAGGAGGGGATGTTCACCTCCGTGGAACTCCTGGTCACGGGGCTGGTGATGACCGGTGATCCGAAAACGAACAACCTGACGGTCTTCATCAACATCGACGAGGCAAGGGAGTACATTGGTACCAGTGGAGCCACCGAGATAACCATGACGGTTTCGCAGTACACCAGGGTCGAAAAGTATGAACCGGCACTCGAGTCGGCGCTTCCCGGCTACAGGGTCCAGTCGTGGAAGGAGCTTTCCACCGATTTCGCAGCACTGATGGAGATGAAGCGGCAGGGGGGGATCTATTTTCTTTTGTTCATCGTTATCATCGCCCTGGTGGGGATCATAAACACCCTCCTCATGTCGGTATATGAGAAGAAAAAGGAAATAGGCACCCTCATGGCCCTGGGCATGGAGCACCGGGACGTGCGGAACATGTTCATCTTCGAAGGGCTCATCATCGGCCTCGCCGGATGTATCCTCGGCCTCATCGCCGGGACCGTCATAAACCTTTACTTTATATACTACGGGATAGATTACACGGCCATGATGGGAGGAGAGACCATGGGGTTCAACATCATGGGACGGGTGAAATCCGCCTGGGTCTTTTGGGCGTACATCCAGGCCCTGGGTATTGTGGTAATCGCCAGCGTTCTCTCGAGCTGGTATCCGGCAAAGAAGGTGATGCGGATGGAACCGGCCCAGTGCCTGCGGACTGTCCAGTGAGAGGAGGGAACCATGCTTTTTAAATTCGCTTTTCGAAATGTACTCAGAAACAGGAGGCGGTCCTTCCTGACCGCCCTCTCAATATTCTTCGCGGCGATTATCGTGGGCCTTGCCCAGGGTTGGGTGAACGGGATCATTGACGTGTATATCGAAAATTTCGCCACCTACATGACCGGGCACGTACGGGTCACCACCGGTGGGTTCCGCGACAGAGAAAAATTCATGCCAGTTGACGAGCTGATATGGGAGTCCGACGAGGTTAAAAGGGAAATATCGGCGATCGAGGGGGTCAGAGCCGTGCGTGAACGGATCAGGTTCGGGCTCCTCCTCGGGAGCGAGGAGACCACGGTTGAGGCTCTGGGCATGGGGATTGATCTCCATGACAACGAGTTCGATCTTGAGAATAAGCTCATCCAGGGGACCATGGGGGACTCCGGTATCTATATCGGTTACCGGCTCGCGGAAAAGATGGATGTCAAGATTGGCGAGGACCTTCTCATCGCTACCAGGACCTCGGAAGGGGGGCTCAACGGCATTAAGCTGACGGTGCGCGGTTTCGTGAAACTCGGGATGATGTACGACCGAAACGTTTTCTTTATCAGCATCCCCGACGCGAAACGGCTTCTCAAGATGCGGGACAGCACCACCGAGATCTACGTCTACTGCGATGACATTGACGACACCGAAGACATTAAAAAGAAGATTGCCGGGATTGTCTCCGGTGACCTCGCGGCCGAATCCTACAAGGAACAGCTCGGAGACCTTTATGTCATCATTACCACCATGAAGGGGATATACGCCTTTATAGAGGCCCTGATTTTATTCATGGCATCCTTTGTCATCATAAACACCATGATGATGGCCATCTTCGAGCGGATCCGGGAGATCGGCACCATGAAGGCACTGGGGATGTCCGACCGGGAGCTCTTCATCAATTTCACCCTTGAGGGGGGGATAATCGGCGCCGCCGGGGGTATTCTCGGGGCCACGGTCGGCTTTCTGATCATACTCGGTATTTCGTACGTGGGAATTGACATGTCAGCCCAGCTGAAAAATTTTGATATCCCTATTGAATACGTACTCAGGCCCCGGGTGGGATTCATGGAGCTCCTGGTCGCCCTGGCGATATCGATTGTGGTGCCGGCAATGGCCGCCATGATTCCGGCCCGGTACGCGCGAAAGCTCATGCCGGCCGAGGCCCTGAGGAAATAGGGGGTCAGAGCCCTAAATTACCGATTGTTATCGGTGAAAATGGGGGTCAGAGCCTCAATCCGTGCTTTCAATCTCCTCCCTCTCCCTTCGGGGGAGCTTGCGAAACACCAGCTCGTAGGAATGGTCGATCATCCGGAGAATACTTTCGTCCGGAATGGTCCCGTCGACGATGACCGTGTTCCAGTGCTTCTTGTTCATGTGATAGCCAGGCTCAACAGCCGCGTACCGCGACCGGAGTTCAAGGGAGAGGTGGGGATCGCACTTCAGGTTCAGGAAGAGTTCGTCCGAATCGATGCTGGTGAGCCCGTACATCTTTGGCCCCACCTTGAAAACCAGGGTGGTGAAGTCAAAAGGGAAGTCCTCCCGGGATCCCTTTTTTGATGCGCAGTATTTTCTGATGTCTTCAAGTGTGAGCATTTCTCTCAAACCTGTCCGATTGTTGATAATCTTTTCTTCTCAGTCAATATCTTTTAAGAATCGTATAATCGTGTAAACACCTGCAATCGATGTTGGATTTTTCATCATGAATTAAAAATGTATTGATCCATGGAATTAACAGTGCTATTCTTATAACAATAACAAGGGGGAGAATATGAAATCCATTTTCTATATAATACTAATCGCCATGCTGGTTATCCCGGTTGCCTGCTCGTCTAAAGATGGAGGATTTACCGGTAACATTAAAAAGACCATTGCCCTGCCGGCACCGGCAGGCTTGCCTATGGACCTCACCGGCGCCATCAACAAACGGCGCACCATCAGGAACTTCGACAGCGACAAGACAATCACCCTCCAGGATCTGTCCGAGATACTCTTTGCCATGCAGGGGCTGACCGACGGTAAAAAGCGGACGGTCCCCTCGGCCTACGGTGTCTATCCCCTTGGGATCTACCTGGTGGCCACCGGTATCGATGGCCTTGAGGACGGCATGTACCGGATGGACGTTCCGAACTTTACCCTGCAGATGTACAAGAAGGGAAATTTTTCCGGGGAAATCCATTCCGCTGCGGGGCAGAAGGTCGTGAAGAACGCCGAGGCCCGTATTGTTATCACCTGCGTGTGGGAACGCCTTACCGGCA
>CAZEPS010000115.1:0-2245 GCA_964514165.1 uncultured Leptospirales bacterium | reverse complement strand
GGCAAGATGGGGGAGGAGTCCCGGATGTGGGGATACTTCGAGGCCGGGGGCGCGAGCCAGAACGGTTATCTCGCGGCAGCGGCACTCGGAATACATACTGTTCCGGTGGGGGGCATGAGCCCGGAAAAGGCGGCGAAGGTCATCGGGGTTGACGGGATTAAGGAGACCCCGATTATTATCAACTGTTTCGGGCGTTAAAAATATCGGCCAGGATATTAAGGGGGCCCCGGGGGGACGAGCGATAGAACCATGGAAAAGGGCTTTGCTGAGGTAAACAACGCCACTTTCTACTACGAGACAGCGGGGGTCGGCCCGGCACTGGTAATGGTCCACGGGTTCACCCTTGACTGCCGCATGTGGGACGTGCAGTTTGAATATTTCGCCCGGAATTACCGTGTTATCCGGTACGATGTCCGGGGATTCGGCAAGTCGTCTCTTCCCGGTACGTCCTATTCCCACAGCGAGGATATGTCTGCCCTGCTCGAATACCTTGATGTTGACAGCGCCCATGTCATGGGCCTCTCGATGGGGGGCGCCATCGCCATTGACTTCGCTTTTTCACGAATGAACATGGTCCAGAGCCTCGTACTCGCAGATTCCTCCATAGGAAGCATCCAGCCGTCAGAGGAGGCTGTCTCCTACGGGAGCATGGTGCCGAATCCGAGGAACAGCGATTCGGTGAAACATATAAAGAAGGTTTGGCTCGCCTCGAACATATTCCGCCCGGCAATGAAGAAGAAACCGGTTGCCGAACTTCTGGTACAGATGGTAAACGACTATTCCGGGTACCACTGGATTTACGAAAACCCGGTTAAGTACAATGAGAACGAGTATTACCGTAACCTGGAAAAAATCAACCGGCCGTCCTTGATTGTCGTGGGTGAGCTTGATGTTCCGAAACACCAGGAAATCGCAGATATCCTGGCGAATAGAATACCCGGGGCAGGGAAAGCTGTCATCGAGAACGCGGGCCATATGTCCAACATGGAGGAACCGGATCAGTTCAACCGGAAAGTCGGGGAGTTTTTGACCAGCGTATCGTGATTATCCATATACCCTATTTCTCGATATAGACAGTCCTGGTCGGGTAGGCGAACACTATACCGTTTTTCTCGAAGGCCTCGAAAATACCCATGACGATTGCCTGCTGGACGTCCATATACCGGTTATAGTCAGGGCCTTCAACGTAATAAACCACCTCGAAGTTCAGGCTCGAGTCCCCGTACTCGTAAAAGTGGGCCCGGTCGAAGGTGGCGAACTCCGTGATTTCGATAATGTCCTTCACCATGCCCGGGATCTGCTTCATTTTCGCCGCAGGGGTCTGGTACACGACGCCGAATTTAAAGGCAACGCGGCGGGACGCCATCTCCTTGAAGTTATGGACCCGGGAGTTGGTCAGGTCCGTGTTGGAAAAAACCAGGAGTTCTCCCCTCAAACTCTTGATGCGGGTGGTCTTGATGCCGATGCGATCCACCGTGCCCAGTTTGTCGTCTACCATTATGAAGTCACCGATCTTTATGGGCCTGTCAAAGAAAATGACAAAGTAGCTGAAGAGGTCCCCGAGAATGCTCTGGGACGCCAGGGCCATGGCGACGCCCCCGATACCGAGACCGGCAACGACAGCCGATATCTCGAAGCCGAGGTTGTCCAAAAGAAAGATGACGCCGATTGACCAGACCACGATATTGATCAGGGTCGATACGCTCCGAACATTCCGCTTGATGTCCTCCTCGTCCCTTTCGCCTTTTCCTGACAGGTACCGGGTCATCATGTATTTTATAGAGGAAGTGCCCAGGCGGATTGAGAAGAAGGTGATTCCCAGGATGAAGAAAACATGGAGCGCCTTGCCGACCGATTCGGTCACCTTGAGGATATTGGTTGTCGAATAATAGATCAGGAAAAAAAAGGCTATCGGGATGACCGTCCGGCGAATTATTCTCGCAAGGAATTCATCTACCGTTGTTTCTGTTTTCTCTGCAAATGATTCAATCCTGCTGATAACAATGGCCTTGATGATCGTTATGAGGATGATCCCCCCGACAATTACCCCGGCGCTGATCGCGTACTGCTTCACCGTGTTGCCGAAGTAGGTTAGTTGAAGAATATCCTGTAATATTGGCATTTCTTTTCTCCCATTGAAGTGCTACTTTTTTTTACCACAGAGACACTGAGACACAGAGTAGTGTAAAAGCACGGTAAAACATTATCACTACTAGAACCTATCTCAAAAACACTCCAGGTATAT
>CAZEPS010000114.1:0-13543 GCA_964514165.1 uncultured Leptospirales bacterium | reverse complement strand
TCGTGAAGGGGGTGCTCTGACCCTCTTTTTTCATCCATGGACGGCGGTTTCGTAAGGGGGGTGCTCTGACCCTCTTTTTTCATCCATGGACGGCGGTTTCGTGAGGGGGGTGCTCTGACCCCTCATGCTATTCAGTCGTTTGATCTCACGAAAGACTTGAATCATTTCAATATAAAATGGTTAACAGGCGATTTTAAAAGATATTATTAATTCCATTTCATTAATGAATTGACAGGTCCGACCAATTTTCGTATATAAACAACGTATCATCGATAACAATCCATAGATAATTCAGCGGCGGTGAAGGATCAGCGCACGACCGGTATTTCCAGACAAGGGATACCGAAGGGGTGACTGTCCGGACCCGCCGGTAAGCAGGGGGTGCCATGCGGTTCAATTACGGCAGGATTTTCATACTCGGGTTCGGGTCTTTCGGCTTCACCATGATCTGGGTGGTGTACAACAACTTCGTGCCCCTCTTCCTCCAGGACAAGTTTTTCCTGGCTCCCGCTGCAATCGGCTTTTTCATGACCCTGGACAACATCGTGGCCCTGTTCATCCAGCCCCCTCTGGGGGCCTGGTCTGACCGGGTCCGCACCCGCATCGGGCGGCGGATGCCCTTCATACTGGCCGGTATCCCGATAGCGGCCGTCGCCTTTTTACTGATACCGAACATGGATGCTCTTCCTTTGTTCGTCCTCTGCACAATTTCATTAATATTCAGCATGGCAATCTGGCGCACCCCGGTGGTGGCCCTCCTGGCCGACATCACCCCCTCCCCCTTCCGCTCCCAGGCCAACGGTATCACCAACTTCATCGGCGGCATCGGTGGGATCATCGCCGCCATCGGCGGCGGGGCACTTTTCGCCAGGAGCCACGACTACCCATTCTACATGGGGGCCGCCCTGGTGGTCTTCGCCGGCCTCATGCTCTTCGCCTTCATCAGGGAACCGAAGGAGTACGAGTCCACTGCCGACGAGGAGCCGGTGCTTTACCGCAACCTGGTCCAGGTGTTCAAGGACGAGGACAAGAGCGCCATGTTTATCTTTCTTGCCCACTTCTTCTGGTTCATCGGCTTTAACGCCATAGAGTCGTTCTTTACCCTGTACGCGAAAAACCACCTCGGGTATCCGGGCGGCGACGGATCCCGCATTCTCGGGCAGTTCCTCCTGCTCCTGGTGCTCTTCGCCCTGCCGGCAGGGGCCATCGGCGGGAAGATCGGGCGGAAGCGTTCGATTCTAATCGGTATCACCTTCATGACAGGGCTCCTGGTGACCATATACTTCATGGACCCGGCGGTGCTCACTATAGTGGTGGCAAAACTGCCGGTACTCGGGACCATCCCGGTTGTCGGGCTCTTCCTCATGGTGGGGGGATGCGCATGGATGATGATTAACGTCAACTCCCTCCCAATGGTGGTGGACATGACCGACGACCTCCGGGCCGGGACCTACACCGGCATTTACTACCTCTTCATCACGGCGGCCTCCATCGTGGGGCCGAACGTGAACGGCTGGATCGTTCAGCTCACCGGATGGAACTACAACAACATCATGATCGCAGCGCCGGTCTTCTTCGCACTGGCCTTCCTCATGATGCTCGGGGTCTTCAGGGGCGAGGCAAAGACAAAGGTGTAACGGACTGCTGCAATCTGCGGACGAAAAGACCTGTCATTGATAACATATCTCCCGGGCAGACATTTCATCCTGACCCGGGAGGGTAGTTTTAACACGTATTATGCTCTAAATAATGTATATTTCTTGACACTATACGTATATAAGTTCGAATGAAATATCCCGCAAATATTGAGAGTACCACGAAGGGTAAACTCCATGAAAAAGATACTTCTTTCGTTCCTGCTGCCGCTTGTTACCGTATCAATGCTGAAGGCTGATCCCGTTATACTCGACAGGACACTGACCTCGAAATCCATCGCCACCGAGACCGTGTACCTGGAAGACCAGGGTAAAACCCTTGAGTTTCAGACAGTCAGGGGCATGACCGGCTGGAAGAAAAACGACAAGAAGGAATTCAACTTCGGGTATTCGGATTCGGCCTACTGGTTCCGGTTCAGTGTCAACAATACCACCGGAAATGAGATGGACTGGTTCCTGGGAGTGAACTACCCCCTCCTGGATTATGTTGATGTGTATTATCCGGACAGCGAGGGCACATACAGGAAAAAGATATCCGGCGATTTTTATATATTTGATAAGCGGGAGATAAATGACAGGAACCACATTTTCCTGATAACGACCCCTCCCGGCAAGCACACCTGCTACGTCCGGGTCCAGTCAACCAGCTCCATAGCTTTCCCCATCACTGCCTATTCCCAGGTCTCCTATCTGGAGGGACTGCAGACTGAGCTTCCCATTCTCTGGATGTACTACGGCTTCATGATCATCATGATCATTTATAACCTGTTCATTTTTGTTACAATCAGGGACCTGAGCTACCTCTACTACGTTCTCTTCATCGCCTTTTACGTCATGTTCCAGATGATAATGAACGGATACGCCTTCCAGTACCTCTGGCCCAACGCCATCTGGTGGGCGAACAACTCACTTCCCTTCATGATAAACATGGTCGGCGTTGCCGGGGCCCTCCTGTTCCGCGATTATATACAGACCAGAGAATACTTCAAGATTCTCAACAAGGTGCTCCTGTACGGGATTTTAGTCCCGAACGCTATCTGGGCCCCGGTCAGTCTGTTTACCGGGTATGAGTTGGGCATACGGATATCCCTTATTCTCATACTCGTTGCGGCCTTGACCTGGCTCTATATATCGTTCTATACCGCGATACGGGGTTCCCGCCCGGCCCGGTTCCTTGCCCTCGGTTTTACCGGGGTAATGGTGGGGTCCCTTCTCATGGGATTTAGGGCCTTCGGCGTTCTCCCGTCAAGTTTCATGACTACCTACAGTATCCAGATAGGTTCCGCCCTGATGGTGGTCCTCTTCTCCTTCGGCCTGGCGGACAAGATCAATACCATAAAGAAGGAACTCCAGGTATCGAACATTGACCTGGCTGAAAACGAAAAGATCGCGGCCGAGCGGGCCCGTAACCTGGAGAGCATCGTGGAGACCGTCTCCGGCATTTCGGACGAACTCCTCCAGATGAGCAGGGAGATGAACAATATAGGCGAGAATTACCGGCAGTATTCCGACGAACAGGTGGAGCGCACCGAGGGAATCAAGTCGATGATGAAGGACCTGACGTCTGCCTCAGAACTAATCCGTTCCTCCTCGAACCGCCAGGAGACCGAGGGCGACAGGATACTCAACCTGATGAATGTACTGACAGAATCACAGAGACTTGTGCAGGAAGAAAGTTCCATCGCCAGGAAGAACATCGACATCATTTCCGAAACAACCGGTGAATCGGAAGAGACCCTGAACCAGACGGTCAAGAAAATGGTGGACATCAACGCGGGGGGAAAGGACATCAGCAACTTCATCTCCATAATTAACGACATCTCAGACCAGATAAACCTCCTCTCCCTGAACGCGGCCATCGAAGCGGCACGGGCCGGCGAGGCGGGGCGCGGATTCGCCGTGGTCTCCGACGAGGTGAACAAGCTCGCCACCGCCACGTCTGAAAACGCAAGGGAGATATCCGGTAAAGTGTCCCGGATTACTTCTGATATTGAAGACGGGCTTTCCATGGTCATGGACCTGAAAAGCACCATCGAACAGATCTTCAACCTGGTAAACCAGATAAACACCGGTATCGAAATCGTCGTGGAAAAGGTCGCTGAGCAGAGCACCGCGATCAACACCGTTTCGCACCAGAGCGGCGTCATCAACGAACTCTCCCGCGAAGTAGCCAGGTCGATCAATGAGCAGAGCGATTCCATGGAGGAGTCCCTCGCCTCGGTGCAGCGCCTGGCTGAAATGGCCAGTGACATTGCCGAATCGAACAGGAAGATCCTGGAGTTCACCCGCACCATCAACGAAAAGGCCCTGACCATGGATTCCGTGATCAAGCGGGCCTCAAGCTGAGAGGGAACAACGGCCCGCGATATTAAAGTTTACCTGCCCGCAGCCACCAGCAACGGCATCCGGCAATATTGCTTGACTTTTATTAAATAACCCCGTATTTTTCTTTACATGTATAAAGTCTGCCTGCTCTTTAACCCCTTAACGATATTCCATAAAATCCGGTGAACCATTTATGAATGTATCCAGAATTACCGATCTTTTTTTGTCCCCCTACGAGTCTTACGATTACCTTTCCAAAACCAGGGCGCGGCTTCTCTTTTATTTCATGTCATCGTTTATTCTATTTACGTTTTTGCTCCAGTTCAGCATGCTCTTTGCCGGGTGGTACGATTTTCTCGTCACCATCCCGATGACAACGATACTGGTTATCGGCCTCACCGCCGGACTAATCATCCTCAGGACCGGAAGGTATGGAATCGCATCCAAAATATTTATTGTTTTCGGTGCCGTGACCATCGTTGCCGGACTGATCCGCCAGCCCTTCCTTGAGGTGGAACTCTCCTACACCTCTTATATCTATTTCGTGTATCCGGTTATTGCACTCTGCGCCATATTCACTACCCAGCGGTTCCTGACGGTTATAGCGCTGGTCATGGCGGCAACTGACATCGCCCTGTTTATTATTACCCGGAACCTGGTCGGCCCCGAATCGATGAAGATGATTACCATCGCCTTCAACAACTCCCTCTTTGCCATTGTTTTTCTCTACATTATATCCCTGCTCATTATGAAGGTCTTCGAACGGAGCGTGGAGCTGTCCACCTCTGAATCTGAAAAAAACTACCAGGCCAACCAGTTCATCAAGCAGGTGCTCATGGAAAACTTGAAAAAGGTGGTTGAGGCCATGAATACCATGGCGGTCCAGAGCGACAGTTTCAGCGAAAGCGCCCACGATCAGGCGGCATCCATCGAAGAGATTACCGCCACCATAGAAAAGGTATCGTCAGGTATTGACAGCGTTTCGGACACGGCCGCCAGCCAGTCCCAGAGCCTGGACAAGCTCGTTTCGGTACTCGATGAGCTCTCCGAGGTCATACGGAACATCGACGCATCCATAGCCGAGTCCCTGACCTCCACCGAGGACATAACGGTCAGGGCCCGGTCCGGGGAGGATTACCTCAGAAACATGGCTGAGGGGATCCAGAACATCAAGAAGAGCTCCGTCGAGATGACGGACATCATCAGCATCATCAACGACATATCGGACCAGATAAACCTCCTCTCCCTGAACGCGGCCATCGAGGCGGCCCGGGCCGGTGACGCGGGACGCGGCTTCGCGGTCGTGGCGGACGAGATTTCGAAACTGGCCGACGGGACCGCGTCAAGCATCAAGTCCATCGAGTCCCTGATACAGGGGAACGAGTCCGAGATCGAAAAGGGCCTTTCGGGGGTGGACCAGGCGGTGGAGGTCCTCACCACGGTCATCAGGGAGATTGAGGACATCAGCGGAAAGATTCGGGGAATGGCTGAATACAAGGAGAAGCAGATCGACACGAACCGGCTGGTGAACGAGCACGCCGGCTCTATCCGGAAACGGGCTGAGGACATATCCGGCGCCGCGGACGAACAGCGGAACGCGATAAGCGAAATCGTGAAAAACATCACGGTCATGAACGAGTCTTCCCAGAACAACTCCGCCCACGCGGTGAAGATGGCCTACGACTCCCAGAACCTGGTGGACCTGGTCAACGAACTGAAAAAACAGATCGAGGAATACCGGGGCTGATTACCGGCCGGCCGTTCACGGTTAAAGCAGGCAACGCCCGGTATTTTTATTCCGAGGTAATGGGCCGCCTTGTGGAACGCGGCGTGGTCCGTAACGAGCAGTACCATCTCACCCCGTTTCTGATTCCACCAGCAGCCATCGCTCGGCCTCTTCCACGGTATAAAAACTCTTGAAATTGAGACCGATATTGTAAGATGCGTTTTCCCAGAATTTAGACAACTCTTCACCCCTCGGGTCGCGCACCACGGCGACCTTCATTTTCAAGATGTCCCTGGGCAGTAATGCAATATATTCCCTGGTTATAGTGTAGATATCGATAATACCGAAATGATATTTCATGTCCCGCTCATCGAGAAGCATCCTCTCCGGTTTGTATGTTTCATATAATGAAGTGAATTTTTTCAGGTACTCCTTCTGCTCATCTACGGTTTTCTGGACTCCCCAGGTGCGCACATACACGTACCCTTCCCTCTGTTGTATTTCAAGATCAAAACTCATATTTCGTAACCGGATCTCCAAATCCGAAGGCGGCAGTAAACATTGTCGGTTTTGAAGAATGCCACCCTGCCGGAAAATGTTATGGTTTCGGCGTATTTCACTGGCAGTTGTACCAGACATGTTTTTATGGATCAGTAAACAAACACCGAATTTAATGTATAATAGAAGTATCTACTCGGCTATTGCTGAATAGATGTACATTTTTATAAAAATTGGCTATATAATTTTCTATTAATGTGCATATAATTACATATATCTGAATAGTTACTAATAGAAAAAATCCTCTGTGTCAATACATTAATGCTCCATCGTTTGCCGTAACCCGGCCCATGGTCAAGGATGTTTCCCGCATTCCCGGCCTCTTTTATCATCTGACCGGTAGGTCGGAATGCAGAGCATGACCACTGACCCCACCGCCCCGAGGGAGGCAACGACGACACGGGCGGGGAGTCCCTTTATCAGGAAAATAGTGGATAGTATAATCATGGCCCACATGATACCGATGGAGCTGACCTTTGTCAACAGGGGAAGGGCCTTTCGTTCCCTGAAATCGCGGATATACCCCCCCAATATGCGGTTCCGGAGCAGGGCCTCGTAGAGCCGCTGTGAACCCGAAAAATAGAGGGCCGCGGCCAGAAGAAGAAACGGGGTCGTGGGGAGCCCCGGTATCACGATACCGACGAGCCCCAGGAGGAGCGAAACGGAGCCGAGCAGTATCAGAAGGATCTTTACCATGGCGCGTCAATCATGATACAGCTGTTTACTCTCCCTGGAAGTGCTCCCGCAGAAACCCGGCGATCAGGTCCAGGGCGTCATCGGACTTACCGATGAACCGGTCATAGGTAATGAAACCGTGGAGCTGTCCCTCGAAATTTTTGTACACTGTTTCGACCCCCGCCGATTTCAGCCGTTCTGCGTAGGCCGCCCCTTCGTCCCTGAGGGGATCAAACCCGGCGGTTATCACCAGGGCCGGGGCAAGGCCGGACAGATCTCTGGCCAGTATTGGAGAGAGTTCCGGACGGGCCCACCTGCTCCTGTCCGGTTCGTACCGTGTTTTAAACCATTCAAGCAGGTTCAGATCGAGGAGAAACCCGTCGCCGAACTTCGCGTGGGACGGGCGGTCGAGGCGGGTCATGTCCGTGCCCGGATAGATCAAAACCTGGGCGGAAAGTTTCGGGCCCCGCCGGTTCCGGGTCAGCTGCGCCACCACGGCCGAGAGGTTGCCCCCGGCGCTGTCCCCGGCAACGGCTATGCGTTTCGGATCGCCCTTTAGAGCGGACGCGTTTTCGTGCACCCAGAGGAGGGCCCCGTAGGCGTCGTTTACCCCGGCCGGAAAAGGGTTTTCAGGGGCGAGGCGGTAGTCCACTGACACCACCAGGGCATGCGTCCGTTTACAGATGGACCGGGCATTGTTGTCGTGTGTCTCCGGGTTCATCCAGACCCATCCCCCGCCGTGATAAAAAATCACCACCGGCCAGGGGCCATCCCCTTCCGGTTCGTAGATCTTCACCCGAATCGGCTCGCCGGATTTTTCATGGGTAAAGCGTTTCTCGTACACCCGGCCCACCGGCTCAGGACTGGCCTTTATAATCTCGGCTTTCCTGGTCAGCTCGGCCCGGATCTCGTCCAGGGGCCGGGGGTCCTCGGTGACCGGGGTGCGCAGGGTGTTGGTCAGGAGCCGGACAAATGCCGCGCTCGCGTCCAGTTTGCCGTGGGGGGTGTGCTGGTAGATTTTAAACCCGGTGAAACCGGCCACCACGGCAAGCATCAACAGTGTGATGATATAAATAACTGCTTTCTTCATTACTTCCTCCCATAATTCTTTATGCCTGCCCGGACGACAGAGAAGTCCATGAGTAACAATTATGCTGACGCAACCCGTTTGAACGTATAACGGCTTCGCCGCTACTCACAGAATGATTTTTTCTGTTTTACCGCACAATATCGTATCACATGATATAAATGCAGTCAACATCTAATTACGGAAAAATCAACGAGGGCATATTCCTTTCTTGACTTTATTCTTCCCATGGTATATGATACTATCAAAAATAGAGTCTTGGGGGGATAGTAATGGATAGTACCAGGATTAAAAACACAGCCATTCTCATACTGGCTTTAATAATAACCGGCGGCTTCGTGACTCTCTTCTCGGTGCCGGTAGACCCTTCGGCGCCGCCCCTGGGGAAGCTTTTGTTCCCGGGTAACGGGATCTGGCTGGTCCCCACCGGGTACCCCGGTTCCGAAAAGCACACCGTCAGGGGCCTTGACGCCGACGTGGAGATCTACCGTGATGACTGGGGGGTCCCCCATATCTACGGGAATTCGATGAACGACATCGCCTTCGCCCTCGGGTACGCCCAGGCAGAGGACCGGCTCTTCTTCATGGACCTGGCCCGGCGCTTCGCCCGGGGCAGCCTGGCCGAAATAATCGGGGAGGACGCCCTCTCCGTCGACATCCTGAGCAAGACCAAGCTCCTGGAATACCACGCCGAAAAGATGTACAACGAGCTGAAGAACTCGAAGGAAAAAAAATACCGGGACTACTACGAGTATGTCGAGAGCTATACCCGGGGGGTGAACCACTACGTGGAGACCCATCCCGGCGACCTCCCGGTTGAGTTCAGGCTCCTCGGTTACGACTTCAGGCCCTGGACCGGGCTCGACTGCATGGCCATCGCCTTCTACATGCTCGAGAGCGGGCCCTTCGGCTACTGGGACATAGACCGGTTCGTGACACTTTCCGCCTTCATGAAGCGTTTCGGCCAGGGCCGGGGGAAAGAGCTATTCTTCGAACTCTTCGGCAACCCGGCCGAGGGGAAGGTGCTTCCCTACCAGATTCCGGTGAACCCGGGGTACGGGACCTATCCGGACATACAATACAGCGGCCGGAAGCTCGCGTCCAGGGCTCAAACCGGTCGCGATCTTGACGGGGTCACCGACGCCTTCGCCTCACTCATGGGCCATATCGAGAACATCCCGGCAGAGAGCCGGCGCATCGATCTCCTCAGCACGTCGGGATCGAACAGCTGGGCGGTGCACGGACGCAAGACCGAATCCGGCAAGCCCCTGGCCTGTTCCGATTCCCACGAGCCGTGGCAGCTCCCGAACATATATTACGAGGCCCACGTGGTCAACCGTTCGTCCGGCTACAACTTCTACGGCTACTACGTGGCCGGTGGCGCGGCCACGCCGGTGGACGGCCACAACCAGCACCTGACCTGGGGCATGACCGTATGCCAGTGGGACCAGATCGACTGGTACTATTACGACAAGGCCGGCGGCGACGAATACGTCTACAGGGGAAAGCCCCGGAAGTTCGAGGAGCCGGTGACCTTCACGATAAACGTCAAGGGGAAGGATCCGGCAACCCACACCGTCCGCCGGACCGTGCATGGGCCGGTTTTCTCGGACCTGGGGAAGAACCTCCCGAAGGCGATGAAGAACATGCCCCCGGCGGTCAGCGGCAAGGTCATAGCGGCCCGGTGGATGTCCCACCATTCGGACAAGGTGAAAGACATGGGTGCGAGCCTTCTCGGCATGAGTAAAGCGAAAAATCTGGCGGAGTTCAGGGAGGCGATGAAGAACTTCGAGGCGCCCCCGAACAACATAACCTACGCAGACGCTGACGGCAACATCTACGTCCACTCTATGGGGGCCTTTCCGGTGAGGGACAACTCCGGACTTCCCGCCTGGCACCCGGGGAACGGGGTGCTTCCGTATAACGGCTCCCGGGGAGAGGGCGAATGGCTGAAGACTATCACCTTCGACGAGCTCCCCCACGCGATCAACCCGCCCAAGGGCCACGTGGTGGGGGCGAACCAGATTGCCGCCGGCCCCGGGTACTTTAAAAAATACAGCGGCCAGTTCCGTTACACCAAGGGGTACCGGGCCCGCCGCATCCACGAGCTCCTCGGCGAGAACGGCAAATACACGGCCGGGGACATGGGCCGCATCCATACCGACGTCGTGAACCTGAAGGCCAGGGATTTCGTTCCCCATCTCCTGGAAATACTGAAAAGAAGAAACGGCCTCAGCGACACTGAGAGTAAAGCCTTCCAGTTCCTGTCGGAGTGGAAATACGACATGGACAAGGACGCGGTCGCCCCGTCGATTTACTCCGCCTGGGTTGAGTACCTGTACGAGGGGACATTTCGGGACGAGTGGAAGGCCATGGGCCTCACGAGCCGCCTCGAGCCGGAGTACCCTGTCCTCGAAAAGCTCATCAGGACACAGCCGAACTCCATCTGGTTCGACAATGTTGAGACAGGGGGCGCGCGGGAGACGGCCGGCGACATCATGGCAGCGGCCTTCTCGCGGGCCCTGGAGTCGCTGGAGAAGTTTTTCGGCACCGCGGACATGAAGTCGTGGAAATGGGGAACGCTCCACCGGCTCGAGTTCGTCCACATGACCGGTGAGCTGGACGCCCTGAATTTCGGGCCGGTGCCCTACGGTGGGTCCTACGAGACGATCACGGCCCCGAAGAACCAGCTCATACAGGACGGGGAGTTTAAGCCGACCAACGCGACAAGGGGCGCCCACCACCGGATGATTGTCGACTTCGGGAACCTGGAAAACTGCCGATCGGTTCTACCCGGCGGGGTAAGCGGGCTCTCCACCGCGAAAAGCCCTATCAACCAGTTCGACCTTTTCATCAACGGGGAGTACCACGACGAGTATTTCACCGCAGACACCCCTGAGAAATTTCTCAGGCAGTGCGGAAACGTCAGGTCAAAGATACTACTCAGAAAGGGGGAGAGGTAGAATCATGATGCAGTTCATTCAGGAAAGGCCGTTTATTTCGGGAATTATAATTTCCCTTCTCGCGGGATTCGTGTTCGCCTTCACTCCCCTCTGGCACGGGGCGGTCCTGGCGGGGTTCTTCGCCGGGTTCGTGAACAGTACTTTTGGCCGGGGGGCATTGTCCGGCCTCACCGGGGTCGCCCTGGCATGGGCCCTCTATATCGTCATCCAGAACAACTGGCCCCTCCTCGACCAGATCGGAGGGCTCATCATCGGCGGCCGGGGCATGGGGGCGGTGATGTTCATCATCATTGTTCTCTGCGGCGGGATCCTCGGGGCCCTCGGTTCATTGATCGGCGGGGCCGTCCGGTCCCTTGCCAGGGCCCGAGCCTGAAGGGGAGCGTTTGTGCCGGCGGTTGCCGCCGCCGGTTAGAATCTTCTTCTGCCGTTCCTTTTTCCCGGTGTCCCGCTCGACGAAGACCGGATTGCCGGTTTCGTAATCTTCGCCGGTATAGTACATAAAGGTTGATATGGTGGACGGCGTTGGGGTGAATACCTGGACCTGTTCCGGGGCCATTTTCAAGACCTTTCGGGCAAAACCGGCCAACCGTTCCATCTCCCGGTCACGGCACCCGGGGTGGGCGGCGATGAAGTAGTAGGTGAGATACTTTTTCTTTTTCAGCCTGCCGTTTATCTTTCTGAAGAGTTCCAAAAACCTGAGGAAAACCGCGTTGCCCGGTTTTCCCATGAGCCTGAGGATTTCCGGTTCCGTGTGTTCCGGGGCAACCTTCATCTGGCCGGAGGTGTGGCGGGTCACGACATCCTCCAGGTAGGCATCGCCGCGGGCCTTGTCCGCCATGACCAGGTCGTAGCGGATCCCTGACGCCACGAAGGCGTTTTTTATACCGCCGATTGCTCTGACCCTTTTCAGCAGGCTCAGCTGCCGTTCGTGGTCAACCGGGAGTTCCGGGCAGATCTCCGGGTAGAGGCAGCGCCGGTTACGGCAGGCCCCGGAGCGCTGTTTTCTAACGCAGTCGATCCGGTACATGTTGGCCGTGGGGCCCCCGACGTCGGTAACCGTGCCCCTGAAGCGCGGATCGAGGGTCAGAGCCCTTATCTCTTTGACAATCGAGTCTTCGCTCCGGGACGCTATCCCCCTGCCCTGGTGGAGGGCGATGGCGCAGAAGTTGCACTCCCCGTAGCACCCCCGGTGGGTGGTCACGGAAAACCGGATCGTGTCCATGGCCCGCACCTCTCCCTGACCCCGGTAGTAGGGATGGACCTCACGCTCGAAGTCCATCTCGTAGACGGCGTCGAGCTCCGCCTCGGTGAGGGAAAGGGCCGGCGGGTTATGCACCAGGTACCGGTCTCCCACCTTCTGGCAGAGGCGCTTCCCGGTGACCGGGTCAGAGCTCCCGTAAAAGGCCCTGAACATGGCGGAGAACCGATTTTTATCGGTAACACACACCTCAAACGAGGGGATTTCGACAGCGTCGGGGGGCCTGTCCCGGGAAATGAAGCAGATCCCCCTTACCCGGGTAAAATCCTTCCTGCTTTTCAGGAGTTTTGCCAGCTCGAGTACCGCCCGCTCACCCATGCCGTAGACGAGGACGTCTGCCCTGGCGTCAAAGAGGACCGGGCGCCGCAGGGTGCCGCTCCAGTAGTCAAAATGGGTCACCCGGCGGAGGCTCGCCTCGATTCCACCGATAACAATCGGTGCGGTGCCCTTGAAATGCCGGCGAATCAGGTTCGAGTAGGCGATACATGCCCGGTCAGGGCGCCGATCGTTGCGCACGCCCGGGGTGAGGTCGTCTTTGTTGCGTTTCTTTTTGAGGGAGGTGTAGTTCGAGACCATGGAATCCACTGATCCGGCGGTCACCCCCCAGAAAAGGAGGGGCTCGCCGAGCCTGGTGATGTCGTCCGGTGATGATATGTCCGGCTGGCAGATGATGCCGACCCGGTACCCCTCCCCTATGAGGAAGTGCCCGATGAGGCTCGCCCCGTCAAAGTAATGATCGATACAGGTGTCCCCGGACACCAGGATAACGTCGAGGCGATCCCACCCCCGGGCCCGGACCTCCGCCATTGTGGTTGGTAGAAACATGACATCAGTATCTCCTTAACACTACACAAGCGGAGATCTGTCCATAACGCAATACTATTTTATGGTAAACCGGTATATCCAGCTCACCGGTGGAACGTAAAAGACGGTTCGCATTGACACATAGTGGTGTAATTTTTAATATTACTCTTCATGCCGGGTTATCGAGTTTCAAATACCTGCGGTCATTACCCTTGTCATACTCACCGGTAATATCATTATAACGATCTATCATTGCCTTCAGACCTTCCTCGATAACATCATTCCTCACAATAACTGGAAGAAACATGATCTTAATCCTGTTGATATTGGGGCCGAACCTCTTGTTTGCTACAATCTGGACCCCGGCCTCTTTCATCAGCATCATGACATGTTTCGCTTTCAAGGCGTCACCGTGACCATCATGGTCATGGCTGTCAATTGACGTGTTGACAATTGTCTGCACCAGTTTATATCTGTTCTCATCAATTGCAT
>CAZEPS010000113.1:0-13552 GCA_964514165.1 uncultured Leptospirales bacterium | reverse complement strand
CGTGTTCATGAAAATATTTATTTCTTTAACCCGGCTATAATCCGTATCATGAAAAAGCAGGCAAGGCCGGAGACAACGAACGCCATGCCGCTTGCAATTCTTCTTCGCCTTTTCAAAAGGACCTTCCGGTGCTCATCACGAAAATAATCGAGGATCCTTTTACGGGTGAGTTTTTCCATCTTCCTGGTAAGCTCACGGTCCCGAATCTCGCGGGGAGCCAGGATTGTTATCGCCAACGCGTCCTCATTGTCGCCGTACCCGCCCTGCGTTAATAACCCGAATGATACGACAACTTCAGTACCGGCCACGTACCCTTATCCTGACCTGTCCTTTACAGAAAAATAACCAGCGTTAAACGGCGCAACATGCAAAAGTTGAAATCAGATCGACCCGGTAAAACTCCTTTTCCCCGTGGATGAGAGTTCAGTGCTGACAATTTTGCCGTTGTACGTTACATCCCGCCGTTCGCCCTTCGGCAGGATGAACTCCATCCGGTCATAGGGGAGCCGGTACTTACCTTTTTTACTGACCGACACGTCAATACGGTCTTCCGTTGTTTCGAGACTGATGGTAACGTCGGTGACAATGCCCCGCCGGTAATCAAGGGACACCCCGTCGTCCTCAATCAGAGTAAACTCGCCGGTTCCTTTGTCCGAATGGGGAAAGAGGAGGATCCGCCTTTCCGTATCAGGTTTTTCGCCGATGAATTTCATCTCGCCCCCGGTGGGAATGATCCCCCCGGCCTGGATCAGCACCGGTATGTACTCTATCGGCGCCGGCACGGTTACCGTCTGCCCCGGCCTGTAGCGGTCGCCGGTGTGGAAATCTATCCACTCCTCGCTTCCGGGAAGGTATACCTTCCGGCTGCGCTGGCCCTGTTTCAGAATCGAAGCGACCAGGAGTTTTTTTCCCAGCATGTAGTCAAAGGACTCCTCCCGGCATTTCGGATCGTCCTGGAAGGCGTAGACCATGGGGCGCATGATGGGACGGCCGGTCCGTACCGCGTCAACGAGCAGTGAGTATAGATAGGGCACCATCCGGTACCGAAATTTTATGGCGTCGCGGATGACGTTGACCGAACCGGGAAACATCCAGGGCTCGTTCACGCTCTTGTCGAAATGCCAGGAGTGAATGGTGAACCTCGGCATGAAAACCCCGTGCTCTACCCACCGCACGAAGAGCTCCTCCGAGGGCCGAAAACCCTGGAAGCCGCCGACGTCGTGTCCGGTGTTAGGAACCCCGGAGAGGCTGAGGCCGAGGCCCATGGGGATGTTATACTTCAGGGCCTGCCAGCCGGTGTAGTTGTCCCCTGACCATACCTGGGCGTAGCGCTGGATGCCGGGGCCGCCTGAGCGGCAGATATTGAACGGCCGTTTCCCGGGAAAGCTCTCGGTGAGTTGTTCCATCGATGCCATGGACATGAGATTCGTCATGACCGGCCTGACGTGGCTTATCTCCACCCCCCGGCCGAACCCGTCGGCCCGGCACCGGTCGTTCCAGATTTCGTATTCGGGATTGTCGTTCCACATGGAGTCGATGCCGTAGGTTATGAGATTTCCTTTGATGTTTCGTTTCCACCACTGCCAGGTATTCTTATCGGTAAAATCGAGATACGACGCTTCGCCTCCCCAGAAGGGGGTAACGTGGGGTTTGTCCGAACCTGGATCGGAGACGAATCCCCCGAACGAGGCGACCTCGCCATACATCGGGTGCGTGGTGAGGAGCGCCGGCTTGATGTTCGCGGTCAGGCGCATCCCCGCGTCATGGAAGTTTTCAACCATTGCTGCCGGGTCCGGTATCTTTTTCCTGTTCCAGTTGAACACGTACCGCTTGTTGTCGTCCATGGTCGTGTAACCGGAAGAAAGGTGGAAGAGGTCGCAGGGAATATCGTGCTCCTCGCAGAGCCGCACGAATCGCTTCAGCTCCTCCTGGGCGTTATCCGATTCTGTATAGGTCATGGTGGATCCGAGATACCCGAGGGAGTATTTCGGCGGGAGGTAACTCCGGCCCGTGAGATCTGAGAAGCGGGTCACCACCCGCTCGATTTCGGGCCCGTATATGAAGTAGAAATCAATGTCCCCGTCCTCGGCCATGAAATGCCGCCTTGCCTTGTCCGCACTGCCCATGTCGAACTCGGCGATTGCCAGGTTGTCGTAAAACAGTCCGTAGGCGTTAGCCTCATCATCGAGGGTAATATAAAACGGGATGTTCTTGTAAAGGGGGTCCTGCTTTCGGGCGTTGTACCCGCACACGTCGATGTCAGCCATCACCATGCGCCGCCCCTGCCTGTCCAGGGGCCCGCTCTTCTCCCCGAACCCGTAGTAGTGGTCGCCGGCGCTGTTTTTCATCGCGTGGATCACGCGCCGTGAATTTTCGCCCTTCCCGTAGGCCCCTACCGGAAGGTCCCGGGCGAGCGTCTTCCCCGCGGCGTCAGACCACTCAATGCGGAATGGAGAAAGGGTTACGGCCGCGGCCATCTTTATCGTAGCGACGCGGACAATGCCGTTGTTCTGGTCAACGGCAAAGTCCGGGAGCGGAAAGGGGGACAGGTCACCCCGGTCGCGGCCCTCACGGGGAACTTTGCCCTCTTTCCCCACGATAGACCAGGTCCGGCCGAACCGGCTCTCCCCTTCGGGATGATACCGCACCCGGATGATGTCATCGTCCAGGACGCTCACCAGCACCAGTTCCCCGTTCCCGGATGCGAAGCGGAGGGTATTGCCGTCGCGGCCCGTGTAAGTCACCCTGTCCAGCAACTGGTAATCGGCCGCGTCCCGGTCGATCCCCAGGTTTTCATAGTACTGCTTAAACCTCCCCCGGTAGAGGCTCCCGTAATGAAAATCGATAAGGGGCCTCCCGATGGCCCTGAGAAGGGCGTCAGGGAGAAAGGAGGGCCCCCCTCCCCCGAGAAAAACTATATACAGATGGTACAGGGTATATCCGAATAAACACGCAATTATGACGATTCCGGCGATAACAATCTGCTTCACGGCGGCCCCCTTGTTGAAAAATATGCTTCATGGTAAAGCTGAAAAGGGTGGTGTCAATGATTTATTAACCGCAGAAATTGCATCAGCTTGTTTTCATTATTATCTACTGCTCGTGCAACTCCGCTGTCGTTGCCAGCCCAGCACAACTTTGTAAAGAATGGTGCCTGGCAGGCAATCTCTCGTTACGTTTTATCTACTATAGATTCCAGTAAACCAGTCATACTTGATTATTTTGATATTGACATTGAAACCTGAAAAAAATACATTTATAAAAAAAATTTAAAGGATGTTTTCATGACGGATAAACTTTTAACTGAAAAGAAAGGCCACATTCTGACCATGTGCGTGAACCGGCCCGAGAAAAAGAACGCCTTTGACATGGACATGCTCACCGGCCTCGCCGAGGCCTACACAGAGCTTTCGAACAACGACGAGTTGCGGTGCGGGGTCGTGTACGGCAACGGGGACGTATTCACCGCCGGGATAGATCTTCCGAATGTTCTTCCCCACGTCATGGAAGGTGATTCCTCGAAACTGATTGGGCCGGGCATGTGCGATCCCTTCCGGTACTACAACCTGGACAACGTGTGCAGAAAGCCGGTCATAGTCGCGGCCCATGGCCGGTGCTACACCGTCGGCATCGAACTTATCCTGGCCGCTGACATGTGCGTCGCCGCCTCTGATACCATATTCGCCCAGATGGAGGTGATGCGGGGCATCATCCCCTTCGGCGGTGCCTGCCTGCGCATGGCGAAGGTGTTCGGATGGCACAACGCCATGCGCTACATACTTACCGGCGAGACCTTCGGTGCCGAAGAAGCGAAACGCGTCGGCCTGGTCCAGGAGATTACAGAGCCTGGAAAACAGCTCGAAAAGGCCATGGAATTCGCCAAAAAGATAGCAGATAACGCCCCTCTCGCGGTCATGGCGGCCCTTGAGAGCGCCCGCAGGGCTGAGTCTGAATCCATGGAAAAGGCAATCGCTTTCAACCTGGATGAGGCCTTCAAGCTGGCTAAAACCGAAGACGCCCGGGAGGGGATAATGTCCCTGGTGGAGAAGCGGAAACCGGAGTTCAAGGGAAAATAGAAATCATCAAAAATACAGCTATGTGTTCTCCCCTTCACGGGAACTGATGATTATTTTAACTTCATTGTAGACAATTGAATTATCGGGTACATCCCTGTTGACAAATGCCCCTGCTCCGATGATACAGTTGTCGCCGATGTTGATATCACCGATTATCGTGCAGCCAGCATACGCCGTGACGTTGCTGCCGATTACGGGAAGGCCCCCGCCCCTGAATTCATTCCTTCCTATGGTAACGCCGTGATATACCCTGAAATTCTCGCCTATTCTGCAACTGCCAATCACCGTACCGGTACTATGAACAATCTGGAGGCCTTTTCCGATTTCGGCAGAAGGGCTGACATCAACGCAGTTTATCATCAGATTGAGTTTCCGAAAAAACTTTGATAAAAACTGTATTTTCAAAAAGAACTGCGATATCCGAAAAATTCTCTCTGTAAGCATTGACTTACTGTACAGTATCTACAGGAAAGCCTGTTATTTTGATTCCTTCTGAATTTCCGCGATTTTCTCGAAAAAGGGCTTATACTTCATGTCCGTTTTGAGTATGTGGTCAGTCACCCAGTCATCGAGAAAGGTGAGAAGCTCGATGGTAAAGGCCTTTTTGCCGCTCGAGAACTCATCATAGAACACGTCAACCTTTTGAAGAAGATTATCATGCTCCTTCTTATGCTCCACAAAATGAGGATAGCCGTTCTTCTCCATCAGCCGTTCTTCAGTCTGAAAATGGGTCCTGGTATAATCGATAAGTCCCTTTAATATGTAACTCATGTCCGCAATGCCGATTCCGGAAACGAGACCCTGGTGAAGTTCGTTGAGATAGCCAAAGAGTTTTTTATGATCGTCATTGAACTTTTTTACGGAAACGCTGTATTCTTTTTTCCATTCCTTGTAAGCCATTCCTGAAACTCCGTGTGTAAACCTGAGGTAACCTCTGTTTTATAAACAGAGATTCCCTTATGCGTTATATTTTCAAGCACCATTTTTATAAAGAAACGGTGCTCGAATATGTTCCAATGTACCCATGTAGTAATTTACACAAAATATCGAAAATTTGTCTAATATTTTATTTCAAAGAATTCAGATATTGTTTATATCGCTCGTTCATGGAGCCATATTAATCTCGCGTAACGTCGCTAAAGTGTATAAAAAACTTCACTTTTTTACGGGATTCCATGATATAGACATCCTTAGAGAAACCCCTTTAAAAAATATGCGAAGGTTATACCCACATAGTTTCCTATCGCGTAGCCTATAATTCCCGCGGTTATTCCCGATACGATTATCTCCTTGTTTTTTAAAGCTGTGGCGAACACCGGTACGAAGGGTGGTGAGAAAAGTGCGGCCACCGAGGTGATAATGACCGTATCCGTGTCAATCCTGAAAACAGCCGACAGAATTACATGAAGTATCCACGATCCGTACACAATGAGCGATATGAAGATGACAATATCTATCGCGGCGGTGAAGAGCTTGCCGACATCTGCCATGGATCCGACCACGATACAGAAAATATAGATCAGGTACTGCCCCACCTGGAAGGTCTTGTCGATATTTCGAATTCTCGGAATAAAGGAACAGCCTATGGCAAGGGTCGTGATGACCAGCATGAGAATTGCCATGTTGTAGTCCTTCGGCGCAACCGAGTATATCCCGCCGCCGATACCGAAGATAACCACTGCGATACCGATTGCCCCGAGGAGGGGAATGAGTGTATCACGTTTAAAAATCCCCTTAAAACTGCTCAAATCCGCATCTTCCTTGATTTCGACTTCACTTTTTGTCAGAGCATCAGGGGACTCTTCCTCGACTACGGCAGGCTTGAAAGGGGGAAGAAACCTGTTGAACAGCTTCTGGGCGAAAAGCATGTTAAAGAAGAACCATGGCGTGCACGCGAGCATGTCCGCCGTGTTGGTCAGCACGAGGACATGCTCTTCGGCCTTAAGGGCAAGGCCTATGGCGTTCAGATTGGCGGTGCCGCCGGTATAGACCCCGATTGCCATGCCTGCGATCTTCCAGGCATCATCGAGCCTCTCCCTGAAAAGTATAAATGCCGTAAAAGCAACAGTCAGCACTGCTGAAAACATGAGGACCATGGAAAGAAAGGTTTTTCCTGCGAGCCGCGACCATCGCTTCAGGTCGATAGTAAAAAGCATAAGAATGATCGACAAGGGGACGGTGATGGTCATAAAAAGTTCCTGGATACCGGCCGCGCTTTTCGGTATGATATTCATGGCGCTGATTGCCATGCCCACGCCATAACTCAGAATAGCGGCGCCGATTTTCTCAAGAATGGAGAATCTGCTGGTCGCCCAGATGATTACCACCGGAAAAAAAAGATAAAACAGAGCTAACAGAATATTGGTCATACCCCCTCCTTGAATGCAGTAGTCAGCGGGATAGCAGGATTTATTTTTTTTCGATGCTATTTCAACGTATACAGATCGTTCAGGTAATTGATTGCGAGCTCCCACGCCTGGCTGCGGTCAGGGAGGGTCCCCATGACCCCGTAGATGACCGCCTCCTCTGAGCGGGACCCTTCCTCGACCTGGGCCGCTTCCTGAACGGCCTCCCTCAGGTCAGAGAGAAATTCATCGACCAGATCCTCGTGAACGGGTGAAACGGTCACGTGAATGCTCGCCGGAAGGTGCTGGCTCTCCACGAGCCAGTTACGCTGTTTCATCTTGTCCTGAAGATCGTACACGTTGACAGTATCGCTGCCAAAGGCGAACACCGTGGCATCGGGCCTGCCGAGTACATAAAGATCGGGGATATTATTGATGCCGTCAATGAGTTTTTTTGTTGCGGACATCGCTTTACCGGCGAGACGGATATACCCCTCCTCGCCGAGGTAACGCATAACTGACCAGGCGGCGGCAATCGCGCCGCCGGTACGGGCGCCGGATACCGACGAGGTCCCGTACACGCCGCCGGGCCAGTCGGCATAGGCGAATATCTGGTACTTCCTGAGTTCCTTGTCACGGTACATGACCGTGGAAGCCCCCTTGGGCATGTATCCGTACTTGTGAATATCGGCGGAAATCGACTTCACCCCTGAAAGTTCAAAATCAAATGGAGGGATCGGGTGTCCCCCTTTTTTGAGGAAGGGGATCATGAAGCCCCCGAGGCAGGCGTCAGTGTGGAGCCAGATGTTCCGCTCCAGGGCGATCTTCGAAAGCCCCTCCATGGGATCGATGACCCCGTGGGGATAGGTGACCGCGGTCCCCACCATGAAGACCGTGTTGTCGGTGATGGCGTCCTTCATTTTTTTCGGATCGGCGCGAAACCCGTCGTCAACGGGGACCACCACCGCTTTGAGGCCCAGGTAATGGGCCGCCTTGTTGAACGCCGGGTGCGCGGTCACCGGCATCACCAGTTCCGGTGTCCCGGTGACCTGAAGGTTTTCCTTTGCCCAGTCCCTGGCGCTCTTCACCGCCATGAGTATGCTCTCGGTGCCCCCGGTGGTCATGGAACCGACGGCCTCGTCACCGTGGAAAAGGTCCGCCACCATGGAAATGACCTCAGTCTCCATGGTGAGGAGGCTCGGAAAGGCGAAGGGACTCAGGCCGTTGGCCATGAGGAACCGGTAATAAGCGTTGCACGCGACCTCCTCCACGTCCCTGCCGGGATTATATATCAGGCTGAAGAGACGGCCGCTCTCCCAGTCAACGTCGTTCACGCTCATCTCGTCGAGTTCTTTCATGAGTGCGTCACGTCCGGTCCCCTTTTTGGGAAACTGCATCTGTTTCATCATTCTACTCCTGTTGGTTCTTTTCATTAACGACAGAGATTTTTTTTAAGTGTTCTGGATAAAATATTCTCAGTGCCTCTGCGGTTAATCTTGATTTTTCATAATGAATACTTTCTTACCTCAACAAATAGGGAATCTCCACCCACAGCGCCTCGTGAGGACACTCAACCTCGCAGGGGAGGCAGAACCAGCAGGTACGGTATTTACCAAAGGGTTCCCCGCAGGAGAGGCACCGGGCCGCTTCTTTCCTGGCGGCTGCCATCGAAAGGGGACCTTCCGCTTCGGAAAAATCCCCTTTTCCGGCAGCATTGCATGGTAGAGAAACCCTCCCGTCAGAACTCCCGCGGCCCGTGTCAATGTCAAAGTCAAGTTCCACCGGCCCTCTGTACGTTCTCCCGTACGTGAGATGTTCCCCGGCCAGGAACCGGTGGACCGACTCGGCCGCCTTCCGCCCCGAGGCCATGGCGTCTATAACGGACGACGGCCCGGTAAAAAGGTCGCCGGCGAAAAAAATCTTCTCTTCAGCGGACTGAAGGGTCACCGCGTCTGCTGCCGGTATCCCATTAACGAGAAGCCCGTTCGCGGCAAGCACGGCGGTCTCACGATCCTGCCCGACAGCGGTGATAACCGTGTCAGCCTCCAGGTTCATAATCTCGCATGAATCGAGACACGGGCTGAAGGCGCCTGTTTCGTCGTAGACACTGGTGCATTTCTGGAACTCGACCCCGGCGGCCCTCCCGTTATTTTCGATGAAGCCGACCGGCCCCCAGGAGTGTTCAACAGCCACCCCTTCACGTCGGGCTTCTTCCAGTTCCCATGGGAACGCGGGCGTCCCGCCGATTTCCTCCAGGGCAACCATGGTGACAATTTCTGCGCCAACCCTCAGGGCGCTCCGTGCCGCGTCAACGGCCGCGTTTCCCCCGCCGATAACAATCGTATTCCCCCGGAGATCGGTCTCGATTCCGGACCTGATATTCTTCAAAAACGTCAGGGCCGGGATCACGCCTGGCAGTTCCTCCCCGGGCAATTTCAGAAGACGGGGCTTCGGGCATCCCGAAGCGGCGATGACCGCGTCATATTCCTGTGCCAGCTCTTCCAGTGTCAGGTCAGTCCCGACTTCAACGCCGCATCTGATTGAGACCCCGAGTTTCACAAGGAGGGATATCTCCTCGTCGAGTACCGAAACAGGCAGGCGGTATTCCGGAATGGCCCACCGGAGCATCCCCCCGGGGCTCACTTTTCGGTCGAACATGACGACCCCGTGACCGCGGACCGCCAGGTCCCAGGCGGCCAGGAGACCAGCGGGGCCGGTACCAATAACAGCGACGGTTTTTCCGGTTTTTCTCTCGACCTCAGGGATGGCGGCGGATGGACCGGCGGTTTCGTACAGGTACCGCTTCAGGGCGCGTATTGCCACGGCCTCCCCGTCAACCTCTTTTCGGTGACAGGCATCCTCGCAGGGCTGGGAGCAGACCCGTCCGATGATCCCGGGAAAAGGAAGCGCCTCCCGCACCATTTCCAGCGACTCATTTTCCATGCCCCGGGCGATGAGCTGCACGTACCCCTGGCAGTTGACCCCCAGAGGACAGGCATGGCGGCACGGCGCGAGTTTCATGCGTAAATTGTCAAGGATGCAGGTCTCGACGCACTTCCCGCAGGCGGTGCACCGGTCCCTGTCGATGACGATGTTGTCGGTCAGTGCCTCAAGCAGGTTTGTCCGCTTCTCCATGAATCTGCTCCAATCGTATAATGTCCCGGTGGCTCACACGGATATCATCGGGTGCGTCCCCCATAGTGAGGATAATATGATTCAAAAACCGGGAGTCGTTTCGTTCGGGATAGTCCTCGCGGAAATGCCAGGGGCCCCACCGGCTCTCCTTTCGTTCTGAGGATGCCACAGCGCTCATGGCCGCGCACTGGATGATGTTCTCAACCTCCATGACCTTGAAGAGATCGTGCACGTCCCGGACCCGCACCACTTCTTTGAGTTCTTTACGGAAGCGGTCCATCCACCAGATTGCCCGGTCCAGCTTGTACTGGTGCTTCGGGGGAACGATGTAATCGTTGATCATCCGCCGCACCTTGTATTCGAATTCCTCAACCGGCACGGGATTGCCGCTCTGTTTCGAGAACGCCTTTACCCGGTCGCGAAAGGCTTCAACCTGGCCGGTATCGATCTCAACGGCCGGGGCGGACCGGGCGTACCCGGTAGCGCTCTCGGCAGCCAGTTCCCCGAACACGAAGGCCCCGGAGAGGTGCCCCCTGGCCACAAGTGATGTGTCGCCTGCCGCGTAGAGGCCTGGTACGTTCGTCTCTGCCCGGTGGTTGACCACGACACCGGTGAGGCCGTGTCCCCCGCAGAGGAAGCATTCCGTGGGCCAGAGCTCAATCTCCCCTGTCCGAAAGTTTACTCCCCGGCCCTGGTAGAAGCGCTCCTGCACCGGCCGTTCCGTGGTGAAGAGAATCTCCTCAACCTCGCGAATCCGGTCCTCCGGGAGGTGGTCCATGCGGATTCTGAGGGGCCCTCTGCCGTCACGGTGATCCTGGAGCATGGACTTGATCGAGGGATGGTTTTTCTCCCGGTGCTCCCCTGACGCGGTGAGCAGGTGCGCCCCCCTGGTAAGGGTAATGTAGAGAAGCGGCGCGTTGATATCTTTCACGATATAATAAATGAGTGTGTATTCGAACCCGGAGAGCTCGGCCCCGGCCCGGTACGCCAGGGTATAGCCGTCGCCGGTATTTCCGGGGAAGTCGTAGACCCCGTAGAGATAGCCGTTGTTCGGCAGGCCGAACCGGGCGGTCCCCCCGGCGGTGAGGATGACCGATTTCGCCCGGCACGCGATCATCTCCCCGGTCCTGACGTTCATGCCGATGGCGCCGGCGATCCGCTCCCCCTCTTTCAGGAGCTCCACGGCCATGGTGCGGTTTATCACCACGGCCCCGAGCTCGCTAACACGGCGGGCCAGTATGGTCTTCAGTTCCGGTTCTTTCATGGTGACGCAGAAGCGCCCCTTCGGGTGCACCTGGAGAACCTCGTAGCCGCCGGTGCCGGTCATGGGAAAGCAGACGTCCCACGACTCGAGCTTCTTCAGCATATCGTAGCTCCGCCCGGCCATGACATGGTTGCACGGCTCGTCCATGATTCCCTCGCAGGCGATGCTGTTCGATTCCACGTAGAGTTCCGGGGTGGTGAGGCCGGGGAGTGAAACGATGTTCAGGGCGTCCATCCCCCGGGCTATGCAGCCGGAGTATTTTATCTCTCCCTTTTCAAAAATTACCACCTTCTGGGAAGGGTCCATCTCTCTGGCGCGGATGGCGGCCATGGCGCCGGCGCTCCCGCCGCCGATAACCAGCACGTCCGCGTCTATGACCGGGTAATCCTGTTTCATCCGGTATACTCCCGGTCACCGATAGCCAGGGCCCGGTCCAGGACCTCCATGGCCCGGTCAATCTCGTCTTTCTTTATGGTGAAAGGGGGGGCCAGCATTATCACGCTGGCGGCACCGGCCATGATGTAGACGCCCTCGTCCATGCATTGATTCAGGATCGCGTTCTTGGCCGTGGGGGGCCGGGGCACCTCCATGAGGGGCTCGTGGATCGGTTCCCGGGTCTTTCGGTCTTTCACCAGTTCCATGCCGCAGAAGAGCCCCTTGCCGCGCACGTCACCGATACAGGGGTGTTTCTCCTGGAGTTCGTTCATTTTTTCGAGTAGATACTCCCCCATCTCGGCGGAGCGTTCAACGAGATTGTCCTCGATGCAGGCCTCCAGGGTGGCGGCCCCGGCGGCCATGGCCACCGCGTGGCCGGAGTAGGTGTGTCCCCCGATAAAGGGTTTGTCCACGAACCGGTCAGCAATATGCTTCCTCATGGCCGTGGCGCCGAGGGGCACGCTGCCGCCGGTAATCCCCTTGGCCATGGTGATGATGTCCGGCACCACTCCCCAGTGCTCGATTGCGTACCAGCGGCCGGTCCTGCCGATGCCGGTCATGACCTCGTCGCAGATGAAAATGACGTCGTGGCGGTCGCAGATCTCCCGGACCATCTGCCAGTAGCCGTCAGGGGGAACAATGATCCCCCCTGGACCGAAGATCGGTTCGCCTATGAAGGCGGCAACCCGTGAGGCCCCCCCCTCCTTGCGGATGACGTCTTCCACGTGTTTCGCGCACTGCACGCCGCAGCCGGGATAGGTCGCGCCAAAAGGGCACCGATAACAATACGGCTCGAGGCAGTGCACCACCCCGGGGAGCGCCGGCTCAAAGGGCCAGGTACGGAATTCCATGCCGAGAGAGAGTGCCCCGTACAGGGATCCGTGGTATGCCCGGTACCGGGCGATGACCTTGTTCTTTCCCGAGGCGAGGCGGGCTATCTTCAGGGCCGCTTCCACCGCCTCGGCCCCGCCGTTGGAGAAAAAGGTCTTGCTGATGTCGCCGGGTGTAATTTCTGAGAGAAGCTTCCCGAGGCGGGCCTTCGGTTCGGTGAATGTCTGGTGGTTTATATAGGGGAGCCGCTTCGCCTGGTCCGCGATGGCGCCGGCGACCCTGGCGTCCCCGTGGCCGAGGCTCGTGACCACGTACTGGGAACTGAAGTCCAGGTACGCTCTTCCGTCGATCGTGTAAAAATAATTTTCCTCGGCCCGGTCTATCACCGGCGGGTTGAAGTTGTTCTGTGACCGCCAGGGGTGAAACACATGCTCCTGCTCGTATTCACGGATTTCTTTTTCGGTCAGCCTCTCTTTTGCTTTTTCCATTGATCCTTCTCCGATTGTTCTTACATTCTTATTTCACGGTAGACCTTCCGGTTACCCGTCGAACACCAGCTCATGCGGTATTCATAAGGACGGTCACGGTATGTGTAGGAAATCATGTCGATAGTGAGGAGGGGATCCCCTTCTCCGACTCCAAGTACCAGCGACCGCTCCCGGTCTGCGGTGTCCGCCCCGAACAGCTCGCGGTTGAGTATCGTCGGGATGCCGTAGTCCTTTTCGATAAGGAGATAAAGGGGTTCCTTCTCAAAACGTGATTTGTCGACAGTATCAAGTTTCGGGAAGATGTACTCGGGCATGAGGGACACGCTGTAGACCAGGGGTTCCGTGTCGGTGAGGAAGAGGCGCTTCAGTTCATAGCACCTTTCGGTCTGCCCGATGTTGAGAGCCAGCCGAACATCCTCCGGGGGGTTTACCAGTCGTCTCCCCAGGAACTGCACCGCGATTGGAACTTCCGGAGAATCGAAATCATCCATACAGCGGTAATACCTGAGGCTGTCAGGGTTGAGGGCCGTACCTGCCACGAAGGTACCCTTTCCCTGGATGCGGTAGAGGTATCCCTCATTCACCAGGTTCAGGATTGCCTTTTTCACGGTACCGGTGCTTACCTGGTACTCATCAGCGAGTTTTCGCTCAGGGGGGATGGCGTCTCCCGGCTCCCAGTACCGCTCCTCGATATTGGACAGTAAGATCTTCTGAAGCTTGTAATATACCGGATTTCGATCATTGCTGTTTTGAGCTATTGGTGGCATGGGTCACCTCAAAATTGATGTATATGTATAGTTATATATATCAATTTTTTGTCAACATAATTCTAATGTTTTTTATGCATAATTTTCTAAAAATGATACCTGCAGGTGTGTGTTAGAGGTTATTCCAGGTGTTTCTGGAGTTCCTCCTCCGGTGGATAGTCCCAGTATACGGTATAGGAGAATATTCTACCAATTCGCTTCCCGATACAGA
>CAZEPS010000112.1:0-13583 GCA_964514165.1 uncultured Leptospirales bacterium | reverse complement strand
ACTTGGTGTCCGGGGGCGTAGTGTTCATGTTGTAGATCATGGCGTCCCGTGAAAACGACCGGGCCGCGGCGGTTTTCGTGAACATGTCAAAGAGTTTGCTCTGGACCCACTGGTGCTCGCAGAGCCGCCTGCCGCCCTGTACCCTTTCGGTTGAATACTCAACCGCCAGGTCATAGGCGGACTGTGCCACGCCGGTAAAGAACGCCCCCATGGCAGCGTTGGCGTGGGCCAGGGTGAGCTCCGTCATCATCTCGTAGCTCTCCTGGTCAACAATCATCTGCTCTTCCGGGACCTCCACGTTGTCAAAGAAAAGTTCCCCCTGGGGTAGATCCCGCTGCCCCATCTTTTCCAGGGGCCTGCCCCTGGAGACGCCGGGGGCGTCCAGGTCGAGAAGGCATATTCCCCCGCCCGCCATTCCCATTGTGGGATCAAGGTTCACGAACAGGGTAACGTTGCTTGCCACCGGCCCGTTCGATATCCAGGCTGATTTCTGGCCGTTTAAAACCCACCGGTCGCTTTTTTTCTTCGCCTTGAGCTGATGGGTTATGTTTTTGTCATGAAAATGGGGAGTCCCGGCCATGAGGTTGTCTGACCCGTGATCAGGCTCCGTGATTCCCCAGCAGCTCATGACGCTGGCGTCGGCGCACTCAACATAGGGCATGATGAATTTCCCGGTGAGGGTTTCGTCGGCCATCATCTCCGCGAAAAAGGCGTTGAAGGTGGCGCACCCCATGGCCACCGCGAAACCGGCGCTCCCGTAGGAGAGTTCCTCCCAGAAGATGTGCGCGGCAAGCGGGTCGAGACCTATTCCGCCGTACTCGTCAGCAACATACGCGGTGTGGTACTTCAGCTCGTACATCTTTTTCATGGTGTCCCACCAGAGGGAGTTCTTTGCGACAACGTCCCCGGCCGGCATCCGGTCCAGTTCAATTGACGCGGGCCTGAGCACCCCAACCGCGAATTTGTGAACCGATTCCTTCAGGGCCTCGTGGTCATCGGACAGTTCAATATCAAGTTCGGTATATGCCATCAATTTTCTCCTATTGATAATCTTCGTATATAGAAATCGTCGCGTCACCGGAATCAAAGGTTTCCCTGAGTTTTCTCGCCAGGGGTTTTTCGGTCACGGTTTTCGGTATTTCATCAACCGCCATGACGTATGACGGGATGAAGTTTTTCTCCAGTTTCTTTTTGCAGAGATCGTATATCGACCCCGGGTCGAAGCCCTTCCCGTCAAAGAGGGACACGGCGGCCACCAGGTCGCTCTCCCCGGGAGCTCCCGATGCGGCAGGTATGCCGAACACACAGACCTCGCTCACATCCGGGTGTTTCCCTATCTCAGCCTCGACGTAGTCAGGCTGGATGAAATCTCCGGAACGGCGCAGTTCGGTCCCCTTGCGGAAATCAAAATAATACCAGCCATTTTCATCTTTATGGACCATGTCGCCGGTGCGGAGCCATCCCCCCCTTGTCTTGTCCCTGGATTCGTCCGGTTTCCCCAGGTAGTCAACCTTTGTCTCCCCCTTGAGCATTCGGCAGATCAGTTCCCCGGTCTCGCCGGGCCCTACCTCGTTATCGCCGTCGTCAACCACCTTCATCTCCATAACGCCCGGTAACGGCTTCCCGAAGGAACCAATGGGCCCCTTGTCAGCGGGCTTGTAGGCGAATCCCCCTTCCACTGATCCGTACCATTCGAGTATCTTGACGTCGAACCGCTTTTCGAAATCGTCCCAGATTGAAATCGGGGTGCCGGCGCTGATGACCACCTTCACCGGGTTGTCCGCGTCGTTTTCCCTGGGCGGTTCGTTATGGATCCCGGCCATCATCCCGCCGAGAAGCGAAAATGATGTGCAGCCGTACCTGCGGCAGATGTCCCAGATGCGGCTCTTGGTGAACCGGGGACTGAATACCGCCTTTATCCCGAGGCTCAGGGCCGGGAAGAGGGTCACCGCCTGGGCGTTTCCGTGTGTGAGGGAAAGCCCGTTGTAGAGTACGTCGTCCTTTTTGTATTTCCACACCAGCCGGTTCAAAATGTTGAAGAGACCGGTGCGGTTGTTCCGTATGGCGACCCCTTTCGGTTCGCCGGTGGTTCCCGAGGTGTAGATGATCTGCATCGGGTGGCGCACGTCCATGATTTTCTGGTCCACCCGTTCCCAGGTGTCAGCTGCCATGACTTCGTTCAGGGCATGGTATTTCGATGATTCACTGTACTTCTGGTCCCGCTGGTAGGCGATGGAGATGAATTTTATATGCTTCAGATCAGGAAGCACCTCGTCAACCTGTTCGATACATTCCGATGAAGCGATTATCCCCTTTGCCCCGCTGTTCGCCAGGAGGTACTTCAGCCGTTCCCCCCGGGTACGGGGATCGACCGGAACCATCATTGCACCTATCGTTGTTCCTGCAATCATGGAGTAGATGAATTCCGGATAGTTCCGCATGTACACGGCAAAGGTGTCCCCGTTACCGATACCCTGGTCCAGGAGAAACCGCGCGAGGCGGTTCCCCTTTTCATGGATATCGCCGTAGGTGAGAATATCCTCTCCCTGGTCTCCCCGTTCGAATATGTATATTTCCCTGTCAGGATCTTCATCCGCCTTTATCTCGACAAAATGCGAGACGATGACCTGGTTCAAATGAGCCTTGGCCATGACATTCCTCCTTTCTGTTATTCTTCTATCGCCCCAATGAACCCCCTGGTGAAGGTGGGGAATTCCTTATCGAAGGTCTCATCCCAGTGCTCCTGGGTCCAGTACTTATGCCGGTCGAAATAGGGATCAACCTTTGCAAGGCTGACGGACACGCTGGTCACCAGGTCAACGTCCTCGATGATGTTCATGGCAAATGCGGCCATGGCCAGGGTGCTGAAGACCCGGCAGTGAAGGCCGAGACGCCACGCCAGGGAAGCGGCCGCGTTGGCGGCGATATTGAGGTTTATGTTTTTGAACTGGCAGCTCGGCCCCCTTGAGGTGAGGGACTCCATCTCTTCGGCCCTGTTCATCTCGCCGCATGTCCGGTAACCGCATGCCCCGCAGTTGTAATTCAGGTCGGATTTCCGCTTGTCCCCGATAATAAGGAGGGCGCAGGGCTCCTTGATGAGCTCTTTCAGAAACCGGCCGTCCCGTGCAGCCAGGGGAGACATGTCCCCGAGAGAATAGGCGAACTCGGCTATTTCCTCCATCTCTTCGTTGCCGACGCTGATGCACTTGATGGTGTTCCGGTTCCCGAACCGGTAGCTGTTATGGGCCGCGACGCACATCAGCTCCACTGCCCGGTCCAGGCCGTTCTTCATTAATTCATGCATGTCTTTAATTGCCATTTCTCCCCCTCCCTTAACTGTAAATTGATCTGAACTGGGGCCAGAGCCGCTGTATTATCCGGTCGTTCATGGTCCTCTCGTTCATTTCGTCATATCGAAGCGGAATGTCCCGGAAGGGGCTCTTCTCAGTCACGGAAATTCCCACCGCCATGGCGAACCCGGTGTTCTTCGGGAGTATCCCTATCCGCATGGCCGCGGCACCGGCTGACCAGAAGACCCCGTAGTCGATGCCCAGGTTACGGGCAAGGGATATGACCCCGTCAACAGCGTAGGCCGCGTTATTTGCCCGGAAGGTGCAGAGGGGGCCGGTGTAGGCGATGCCCGGGCCCGGCTCCAGCTTTTCCGTTTCCCGCTGGTACTCGCAGGTCAGTTTTCCGCACATATTGCAGTTGATGTCCGCCGGGTCCGTGAGGGAACGGAGGGATGTTATCAACAGCACCGCGTCCGCGTCACGGAGAATGGCGGCGTCCCGTTTAAAGAACTGCCACGACTTGTTTTCACCCGCCATGGATTCAATCTTCTGGCACAGGTCCTCGATGTCGCACCCGTCCTCGAGAATGTGAATGGTACACTCCCCCACACCCCCGACCCGGGGAGCGGTGGTGGCCGAGGCCAGGAGGAGTCGCGCGGCAATCTTCACCGCATCAACCCGGTCCTCTTCAAACTGTTTCATGCTTCGTTCAATGCTGCTCATTATCTACCTCCCGGTTCTTTCATAGTATGCCGTGTTTCCTGGCGATATCAGGATAGGCCTCATACGCCGGTTTCAGCAGGGGAAGAAGCTTCAGCACCTTGGGAAGCGGCCCCTTGGCCTTTATTAGTCCTTTGGAAAGTGCCACCGGCATGGACACATCCTTAAGCCAAAACCTGTGGCAGGTGTCCCCATCCAGGGTCATCTCCACCGTGGCCTTATGATCAGATGACCCGCAGATAACCTTTCCATTATCGTCGTTGGTGAGCCATATAATACCATCAGGATTATTGATATTGAACTTGATAATAATTCCTGAATCTACGAATTTCGGGCCTGCCTCCGGATGACCCAGAAGGGTGTTAAACAGGTTCCCCAGGACCTCGTACATCTTGTCAGTATCAGCAAATACCGCCATACGTGACCTCCTTGATATGTGTTTATCGACCAGGCAGTTTTAACGTGCAGTCTCAGCCTCATTTAAGGGGTGAAGATTTACGCTCTATGTATTCAGTAAAAGCTGCTTGATCGCTTTTGTGCAGTAACCTACGGCCCATACGGTGGGGTGATCTTCTTTCACGATGAACCACCGCATCGCAATACCCTGATAAATAGACGATATTACCCGGGCGGTACCGTCGATGTCCTCAATTGAAAATACGCCCCGCTCAACACCCCTGCCAAGGGCCTTGGAAATAAGTGCGATCCAGTTGTTCACCCAGTCACGAAACATTTCCTGGTATTCCCTGTTACGGGCGGCCAGCGCGATACAGTCATAAAGAAGGGGATAGCCGATACCCACGTCCGGATCATCCCAGTTATAGAGCCACATGAAAGAGAGTACCTGGTCCATGGGCTCCTCGTACTGTTCCATGGTGTCCCTGCTCCTCTGGAAAATCAGGGCAAAGAAAGCCTGGAAGGATTCCTTTATCAGGGCGTCCTTTGATAAGAAGTAATGGGCGATACCCCCCTTGGAAAGGCCGGCCCTCTCGGCAATATCGTCCATGATCACGCTCTGGACCCCCACCTCGGAGATAATCCTGAGGGCAGCGTCAATGATCTGGGCCCGTCGCATCTGCTCTAATGTCATATTTCCCGGCATGGCAATCTGTATCTTCCGACCGGTCGGTTTTTTGACCGACCGGACTGATTGTATTCTTTTCACATTTATTGTCAAGATCATTTTTGGAAAATTGCAACATCGGAAAAAAAAGTTGCTTGATAATGTAATAATCATTGTAAACATACCAGCCCTGATTGTATCACATATAAGGTGAAGAACAGTAAGGAGAATGTATAATGAACCGAACAATCGCGATTGCTGTTACCGTCATACTATCACTTGCCCTCGCGTCAGACAGCGGGGCCTCCCTTTTTAAGAAAGAACCGAAAACAAGGACATTCGAGGACGGCTCGAAATACGTCGGGTACCTCAAAAAGGGAAAGAAGCATGGCACCGGCACCTACACCTGGGCAAACGGTGACGTGTACTCGGGAGAGTGGTACGAGGACACAATGCATGGTGAAGGTACCTTGAAACGGCACAACGGCAACTTCTACAAGGGAAGCTGGGCCAACAGCAGGATGAACGGTTACGGGGTCATGACCTGGGCGAACGGCAACGAATACAAGGGATACTGGAAGAACAACAAGATGCACGGAAAGGGAACCATGACCTTCGCGAACGGCGACGTCTATACCGGTGAGTGGCTCAACAGCCAGCGCCATGGCAACGGGACCATGAAATACAATAATGGCTCCGAATACGCGGGAAAATGGAAGAACGACCAGCGCCACGGTGAAGGGACCCTGAAAACTGCCGACGGGGACGTCTACGTTGGGCAATGGGCGAACGACCAGCGGAACGGAACCGGCACCTACACCTGGCCAAACGGTGACCGGTACGTTGGCGAATGGAAGAATGACGACCGCCACGGCCAGGGAACCATGACCTTCGCCGATGGACTCGTAAAAAAAGGAAAGTTCCTGAACAACATTTACGTGGGAGAATAATACCAGGCCCGGTTACGCCTTAACCCGGAAGTCGCCGAATCTCCGTATCAGGCCGTCGTCTTCTATCCTGTTCAGCAGGGGTATGGTATATTTCCGGGAGAGGCCGAACGATTCCCGGGCCTCGGAAACGGTAATCTTTTCCTTTTCATCAAGGAGAAGGAGTAACCTCTTCTTTAGAACGGCGTACACCTCTTTGTGAAGAACGATATTCCCGTCAAGGATGACCGCGTGTCCACGGGTGACCAGGGACTTCAGCCTTTTCTGTTGAAGTGAGTCGGTTGTTTTTTTCAGCTCAATGCCGGTCGGCCCGGCTTTATTGAGTTCATCCGATAATCTCTTCAATTCAGGCTCCAGGGGCCGGCCCTCCGCCCCGGCTTTATGATATTTCCCCTCCCTTTCGGTGAACTCATCTCTGTCGACAACACCGGGAAGAAGAGCCCGGCACACCGATTCATCGAGCCCGGCCCTGTCCGCTATTTCCCTCGCGTTAAGGCCGTTCCCGGCCTTTAAAGCCTTCTCAATTTCCCTGCAGGCCGTTTCGAAGTAGTTGTGTTCCAGAATATATTCACCGGCAGCGGCAACCTGTTTATCCGCCACGAGCCCGGCGATGATCCGGTCTATTTGAGCGGCATCTTCCCTGAAAATGGAATCGAGTCTCCTCCTGTCGACCCACCGGTTTACCGAAATAAAAAAGTTGAGAAGATTCTCCGTGGAATATCCGGAAAGTCGGGATCTCTTTTCGAGAACAGCCCTCTTCATGACACCGGTATATTCCGGTATCACTACCATGCCCCCGCCGATGATCCGGTACCCCCCGGGGTTTGTAAGCACGAAGAGCTCTCCCGGGTAGATGTGCCAGGGGGCATCGAGCCGTATCCTGACCAGGGCATCCTTCTCGAGTTCAGCATTCTCCTCCAGGAGAATTATTTTACCTGAAAGTGACGCGGTCCCGATGAGGAGTTCCGTTCCCTGGTTGTTTTTAATTTTTACGTTTTCCGTTATCTTCAGGCGGGCGAGAAAATTCCCGGTCTCTGAGAAAAAGTTTTTTTCAAGGATGATATACCCCCTATGAAGATCATCAACGGAAACCCCGGCCAGGTTCATGGCCGTACGCCGTGAGGGGACACCCTGTTCCGTGTGCCGGTGGTGACTTTCAATACGCTTTATCTTCACCTCACGTTTTCCGGGGAGGATAGTAACAGTCCCGTTTTCACGGAACTCCCCGTTTTTCAGTGTCCCTGTCACCACGGTCCCGTGGCCCCGGGAAGCGAACACCCGGTCCACGTAGAGGTATGGTTTTTTACCGGGCGCTGCTTTATCCAGGAGGGAAAGGTTCCTCCTTATGGCTTCCTTCAGGTTCTCGATTCCCGAGCAGGTTTTGGATGAGACCGGAACAATGGCGGAATCCGCGAACCCGGTTCCCGCCAGTTTCGTTTGTACGTCATCCCTCACCAGGGACACGGTTTCATCATCGACAAGATCGATTTTGTTCAGAACGATGACCAGGCGCCTGGTATCGAGGAGCTGGAGCACCCGGAAATGGTCCTCGGTCTGGGGCATCCATCCGTCGTCAACGGCAACGACCAGGAGCCCGAGGTCGATACCCCAGGCCCCGGCCACCATGTTGCGGATGAACCGCTCGTGTCCCGGAACATCGATGATACTCACCGTGCCGAAGGGATCTATCTCCATGGAAGCGAAACCGAGATCAATGGTCATTTCCCTCGCCTTCTCCTCCGGGAGCCGGTCGCAGTCAATGCCGGTGAGCTGTTTTATGAGGAGTGTCTTTCCGTGATCGATGTGGCCCGAGGTCCCGATTATATACATGGTTACTGTGCCGCTGTGCCGGTATCGATTTCCAGGATTGCGTCCGCAATTTCCGGAAGGTCCAGCTCAAAGAGGGTCATGAAATTAATGTGGAAGGCGTCGTCGATGATGACACCGAGGAGAGGCACCTCGCGGTTGAGAAAATGATCAAACAGTTCTTCCGGCTTCAACCCCGGAATGTCGAACCGGATGCCCATGCTGTCAAACTCACGGGCCGGCATGGCCCCGCCACCGAAGGTGCTTTTCATCGATACCCTGGCAATATGTTTTTTCACTGGATGATTCTTTAAAAGCCTGAAGAGCCTGTTTATCATTTTTTTTATCTCATCGGGACTCTTCAAAATCATTTTCCATACCGGCAGCTCATGAAAACTTCCCCGCTCATACATGCGGAGGGTTTCCTGAATAATATAATAGGTTATCTTGTCAACCCGGATCATCCTCATGAGGGTATGTTTCCTCAGGGAGGAAACGAGATCACTCCTGCCAACGATTATGCCCGCCTGGGAAGCCCCGAGAAGCTTGTCACCGCTGAAACAGACCAGGTCCGCCCCCTGGGCAAGTTCCGATTTAACCGTTGCCTCAAAGGGCTTCGGGAGGCGATCGTCCGCGACCATGTTCCCGCTTCCCATATCGCGCACCAGGAGGATTCTTTCGTGCTTCAGGGCCGCGAGTTCGCGCAGCCCGGGAGTTTCGGTGAAGCCCTCTATCCTGAAGTTCGACCGGTGGGCCGATAGTATCATTGCACTGTTTTCCGTTACCGCCGAGGCGTAATCTTCCGTGGTGGTGATATTGGTGGTGCCGACTTCCCTCAGGAGGGCGCCTGTCTCCCGCATGATATCCGGAATGCGGAACCCTCCCCCTATCTGGATGAGCTCCCCACGGGAAACGATGACCTCTTTCCCCCTGGCGAAGGCGCTCAGTATGAGAAACACGCTCGAGGCGTTGTTATTCACGATTAGGGCGTCTTCAGCGCCGGAGAGTTCAGCGATCAGCTCTTCGGAGTAGCCTCCCCGCTTCCCCCGCTTTCCGCTGGGTATGTGGTACTCGATGTTGCAGTAGCCGGTCATTGTCTCAGCTAGGGTGTTCAATATTTCACCCTGTATCGGGGCCCTTCCCAGGTTGGTGTGTATGAGGACACCGGTGCCGTTGATGACCCGCTGGAGTTTTTCGGAATTTTTCGCCCGGCATTCCGCAATTATCATTTCGGCGATGCCGTCAAGGGCGGTGATTTCGCCTGACACGAGACGTGCCCGGCACTCTTCAACCACCCTTCGGATGATGTTCCTCGCAACCGCATGGCCGATCCGTTCGACGTGGGGGACCACGGCCGGATCGCTCAGCAGCTGTTCCACCTGGGGGATTTTACTCAGCAGTTCTCTGTTCACTGGATCGACCGGAAAGAAATATTCGGAAGGGACAGGAATCGAACCTGCCGCTGCAATATATTACAGCCAACGGTTTTGAAGACCGCGGAGACCACCAGATCTCATCCGCTTCCAGGGAGTATCTGGCTTTTTTTTGCAAATAAAGTCAACGAAGTTTTGCGGTGTACCTGCCGATTTTGCCCTGAAATCTTCAGCAAAACATATTTCTCACCCGCCGGTGATCAGTGTCATTATTTAACGAGCCACTGGACCAGGAGTACTATCCCGGTTATCGCGCCGACACAGATCAGGCACGCCAGGATAAACTTTACAATTTTGTTCACAAAGAACCTCCCTGATACCAACCAATACTGTCTGGAGGATCATATCTCTCACGAATCCATGAAAACGACTGGCATGTAACGTTTTTCAGCGGAAGCAGTGACCTTCTATTGATCCACCCCCTCCCGCGCCCGTATGACCCTAAGCTTTTCAGCCACCTCTTCCTGGGGATACTTGAAGAATATTAAAAATCCTATGAGCGCGAAAACTGATGCCACCGGGCCTGCGAGCTTAACCCCCATCGGGCTCGCCACATCCTTGCCGAAGAGCGAAAAGAGGGCAGCAACAATGGCAGAAGCTATGCCGTAGTTCACCTTCATGAAAAACCCCTGGGTGCCGAAAAACATCGCCTCACGACTGACCCCCCTCTCGAAACTGTCAACCTCGCTGATATCGGCCACGATAGCGTTCGGAATTATCAGGAGTACCGCCACGGGAAATCCGAGAAGGAACATCTGGGCGCAGGCGATGATCACCGCCCAGCTCGTATTAATCCCAAACATGGTAAAGGGATAGCCGACAAATGGATCTATCACGTAGGTAATCAACAGAAAAACGGCAAAGGTTACAAGACCGGCTGACATGAGGGCCTTGTTGGAAAATCTTTTTGAAAGGGAAGAAATTGCTGCGAAGAAGACTGCCGCTCCCCCGAAGAGTATGACCATCAACAGTGTCTGCATCGACGGGTCAGAATGCATGAGCACCATCGGGTAATAGGCGATGATGCTTCGTATCATGTGAAAGGTAAACCAGTAGAGTATAACAGGAATCATGTAATAGATAAAAGTACTGTTTCCCAAAGTCATCTTAATCGACTCAAACAGGGGAATGTCAGCCGGCTTTCCACGGGAATACCGGTTCTCATCCACCACCAGGGCGGAACTGAAGGTTGACAGAAAACCGATTAAGGCGGCAATGGCTATCGATATCTTGAATGCCGCTGCCTTGTCAACCCCTGCCCCCTCGATGCCGGTCCAGAGCATGGGGACCCCCATCATGATAACTGCCGCACCGATGAGCATGAACATGGCCTGTATCACCGTTACGAATATACGCTCATCATGGGTTCGGGTCAGCTCCGGTATCAGGGCTAGGTACGGCGCCATGAAATACGTGTAGAAAAAGAAATAAAGGCCCAGGGCCACTGCCGCGTAGACCGTGTTAAGGGTCGTTGCCTGGTTGTCGGGGAGCGTGAACAGAAGTACTGATACTATCGCGAAGGGAAGAGAACCGGTTAGCATGAAAAAACGCCGCCTGCCCAGCACTGACTTCGTCCGGTCGCTCCAGTGGGCGATCAGGGGATCAGCTATGGAGTCGATTATTCTTCCAAAAACGATAATGAGACCGATTGCGGTAAGCCCGTAAAAGGACTCGTTACTTATAAGCTCAGGCAGACCGGTCTCCCGGGGAGGGAGCAGAAAAAAGATGAAGTAGATGCCGAAAATATTGTCGAGAACTGAAAATCCCCCATACCCGTTGGCATAGACCAGGGTTTTCCATCGCGGAAATTTTTCCATGATTTATATCTCCTACCAGTATTCGTGTCCCGGTTCGACCGGTTTGTATTTTTCAGGATCATAATCCTTTGTGAAGGGACGACCGAGATACTCATCGCTTGTTCTCTTTTGAAAATCTTTCAGCCTCTTCTGTAGAGATTCAAGCGTATCCCGATAACGGGTATTTCCCGCCAGGTTATTCACCTCGTTTGGATCATTTTTCAGATCGTAGAGCTCGTGTTCCGGTCTGGGGCTCTTCCAGTCCTGGCCCGGGAGTTCGCAGAGGCGGTGCGCCCACTCATCATGGTTGTTCATATCGAGCCCATAGGCGTTATTGGAATAATTGTGTATGTACTTCCACCGGTCCGTGCGTATCGCCCTGCATGGAATATATCGTACGTGTTCGGTCATCTCCATGAAGACAGCGTCCCGGTTCGCCGGGGCTTTTTCATCAACGAGCTGAGGATAAAAGGATTTTCCCTGCACATCCTCCGGTATTTCCATACCCGCCGCCTCAAGCAATGTGGGCATAATATCTACCGAGCTTACCAGGTGCGATATTTTTCTTCCCGGTTTTATCTTCTTCGGCCACCTCACCAGCATCGGTGTGGCAGTGCCCCGGTCGTAGAGGGTGGAAATCATGCCCGGGTAATGGGGGCCGTTGTCGCTTAGAAACATCACCAGGGTGTTTTCCGCCAGTCCCAGGTCGTCCAGTGCCTGGAGTACCTCCCCTATCATCTTTTCCATCCGGAGGTTCTGGCTGAAATACCGGGCAATGTCTTCTCGGATCTCAGGCCAGTCAGGGAGGTTCATGTACGATGGAATTGTTATTGATTTCGGATCCACCGGGAAGTCCGGATCATACTGGTACTCCCCGTGGATGTCCCGGTGGCTGTTCTGATAATTAATCTGGAAAAAGAACCGGTTGTTCCTGTTCCGCTTCAGGAAATCTATGGTCTTGTCCGTGTTCTTGATTACCATGTCTTTCGGCATGATGCCGCTGAGCCGTTCGTTATACCCGTACCAGGAGGTTGGAAGATAGGGGGATATGTGCCACTTTCCCTCAATAGCGGTATTATACCCCTTCTTTTTCAGGAGATCGGGGAGGGTCGTGTGAAATGGCGAGAGGGCCTTTGTCTTTTTCAAATGGGTCAAGGCGTCAACACCGTGGGTGTGGGGGTACTGCCCGGTCACCAGGCTAGCCCTGCTGGGAGCACAGCTAGAAGAGACAACAAAAGCATTCTGGAACTGGGCCCCGTCAGCGGCAATGCTGTCGATATTCGAAGTTTTTAAGTCCCTGTTCCCGTAACAGCTCAGGTCGCCGATACCGAGATTGTCAGCTGTCATGAAGATAATGTTCGGCAGGTCAGGATCCGTGGAAAAGGAACCCGGGGAACATGACCCGAGTGTTGCCACAGGCCCTAAAGCGGCCGCAGTTAAAGCTGTCTTTGCAGACTTTCTTAGAAACTGACGCCGGTTAACAGAGTTATTGCTCATGGAAAGACCTCCAGTTTATTTACGCAAAGAGAATTGGCTGTAAGGCTGTTGAGCTGAAGAACCGCACATCCTGTCCAGGACACCACTTTCAAAATATGAGACCAGTATGCCTTTTGTCTGATAGAATATCAATCACATTTCATCAACCGACAATTTCTCTTCACGAGACTTATTATAGGGCACAACTAAAAACAAGCATTTACAATTATCCTTATAATTGTAAATGCTTGTTTTATTCCCGGTTCCATTATATAGTATATGGGTTCGGGATGCACACAAGGGGACTTCAAAAACATGGTTTTTAGAAGTCCCCAATAATGAATGGCAAATATGCAGCCACCGGAAAAAACTGTCAAGAAATTATTATTGTTTTTTATTCCAACAGGAGGGTGCTGAAGAGCCTGCTGGTATACAGGTAAAGCCTGCACTGGTTCCTCTCCTCTGACTGCCGGATGACATAGAACAGCACCCTGGTTGTATCGTTCTTATACGAGTAAATATATAAATTGCTGTCCTGCTTAAGGTGGTGTGGCCCGTAGAGCCTTTCCAGGGCGGACTGGATGCCCCTGATTCTGGTCTCATTGACTATCCCGTAGTCTTCCATCACGGTATAGAGGCGGTTGTTGACGAACAGGTAGTCGATCCGGGGGTCAGAGCCTGTCCTGAGGATAAGTATCCGGTCGGCTGCATTCGCGTCAATCCCGAGGATGAACCCGAGAATTTTGTTCTTGTAATCGGGCCTCTCTTTCGGTTTAAACAGGGTGCAGGTCTCCCCGGGTTTGTGTGAGTTCTTGATGGTTTCGATGGGGGTTCCCCACTGGAATTTTACCGGGAGTGAATATGCTGATGTGTATAATAAAGATACTATTAAAATAATAGATGTAAAAAATAAACTAGCTGTAATGTCTAAATTTATTTTCATACTATACCGGGCTTTTTCCGCGTCCCTATGGATAAAACCAGCCTTGTTAACTGTTCAATAATAGGCTCATATACTTTAAATTATTTGTCAAACCATTTAAAACGTTATA
>CAZEPS010000111.1:0-13619 GCA_964514165.1 uncultured Leptospirales bacterium | reverse complement strand
ATATTAACATTTTTCTTTTAATATTCATATAATTACATATAGCTGAATAGTTACAGAATAAAAAGGGTTTTTTATTTTCGAAAATTCGGCGGAAATATGATACGAATTGAAGTAGAAGAATTCAGGGGTGTTATAATACTCAACCTCCAGGGTGAGTTACTCCTCGATACTATCTCTGAAGTAAAAGAGGTCTGGCTGAAGCAGATAGAAAAAAAACCGGAAATTATCGCCATTAACTGTAGTCATGTCGACTATATTGATTCGACTGCCATTGGTACCCTGGTACAGTTTTTTAATCATGCCATGAGCAGGAACATCCGGCTCGTTTTTTTTGACCTGAAGCCAAAGATAAGAGAACTCTTTTCAACGGCCCGTCTCCACAAGTTTTTTCAGATAACCAGTATGGAAAATTTTAACAGGGATTACCTGCAGAATCTGTAACCGGGACAGCCCGGTTGTGTTCATAGCAACAGGTTATCCGCTTCCCTGAAAACCGGCACACGGAAATGTTTATCCAGTTTACCCGTATATTTCTTCTTTTTATTATTCAGGCGGCAATCGCTTTGTCCATGCTGTCATGCGCTTATTCAAAACAGGGTCTCCTTACCGCGATCAGGAACAGTAATACCGGGATGGCCACGGAGATTATCGAAAAAAGGCAGCGGCTGGTGAAAGCGGAGTACAAGACCAGCACGATCAAGAATATCACCCCCCTCATGCTTGCCGCGAAGCACAACAACAGGGAGCTGGCTGAAGCCCTGATAAAGTCGGGGGCCGACATAAACGCCAGGGACCAGCACGCAATCGGAAGCTATTCACCCCTTGAATACGCCGCGTACTACAATTCTCCTGCCGTGGCGGATCTCCTTATCGAAAACGGGGCGAAGCTTGAGGAGAAAAATGATCTCGGACAGACAACCCTGATCCTTTCGATTCTCATGAATTCGGCCGACACGGCTGAACTTCTCCTCAGGAAAGGGGCTGATCCGAACGGGCGGGACGACAGCGGGAACACGCCGCTCATGTTCGCCTCGACCCGACATCACCTCCACGCCTTGGTCAACCTCCTCATCAGATATGGAGCTGACGTAAACGCGGAAAACGATAAGGGGCGCACCCCCCTTATGCGGGCCTCCTTCCACAATATCCCGGATATAATGCAGACCCTTATCATGTCCGGGGCCCGGGTAGATGAAAGGGACAAAAAGGGTATGACTGCACTGATGACAGCCGCGTCAGTCAATTACCAGAGTACCGACGCGGTGAGGATACTGGTGAGGAGCGGGGCTGATGTAAACGCACTTGATGACAAGGGCCGTACCGCCCTTATGCACAATATAATGAAGCTTCATGAGAAAGACTTTTCATTCCAGACAGCCAGGCTTCTACTGGTAAACGGTGCCCATGTCAACATCCAGAACCTGTACGGGTGGACCGTCCTGAATTACGCCATTGACTCACCATGCCGTGAGGAATGCATGGAGAGGAAATTCAGGATGGTCGATTACATTCTCCGCAACAGGGCCGGTGTCCGACACCGAGACACCGGCGGCAAGACAGTCCTTCATCAGTTGATGACCCTGCCCGAGAGATTTAAAGAGGGGAGCAGGGAACTTGAAATCAGGAACGATATCCTTATCCTTCTGCTGAAAAGGCGGGCGCCGGTAAACGCGCAGGACGATGCCGGATCCACCCCCCTCTCGCTGGCCTCATTCTGGAACGATGTGTCCGCAATGGAGATCCTTATTCGGTATGGAGCGCGGGTGGATATCAGGGACAAACGGGGGCATAACCCGCTGATGAACGCGGCATCGACCGACTCCCTGGAGGCTGTTGCCCTGCTTTTAAAACGGAAAAGCGGTCCGAACGCGGGTGATGAAACCGGCCTTACTCCGCTAATGGTGGCGGCCGAGAATGATTCCATCAGTGTCGCCAGGCTTCTCATCAGGCTGGGGGCTGATCTCAATTCCCGCGATAAACCGGAAGGGCGGAGCGCGCTTATGAAAGCGGTGATACACAGTTCAAAGAAGGTCTTCGACCTGCTGATTGAACGGGGTGCTGAGATTAATGTCGGTGACAGGGAAGGAAGGACCCCGCTAATGATGGCAATAAATCCCCAGATATGGCAGGAATACCTGATTCGAAATATCCAGCGGTCACGGACATGGCAGGTGAGGAAAACCGGCACCGCGTCGCTTCACATAATAAGGACCCTCCTTGAAAACGGTGCCCGAGTTGACGTTAAAGACAGGCGCGGCTGTACGGTTACAGACTATTTGAAACTCACCAAAAACAGGAAGGTCGTTGATATTATCCAGGACTTCATGGATGATGAGGACTGAACAGTGAAACGGCAAACGCGATTGAGAAAAGAGACCAGGCGGGTGACGGTCGGAAGCGTGGCAGTGGGGGGCGACGCCCCTGTGTCCATCCAGTCGATGACGAATGTTCCCCTTGAGGACAGCGAGGGTACCATCAGGCAGGTGGCTGCGCTTAAGGAAGCGGGCGCCGAAATAGTGAGGATAGCCATCCTGAAAGAGGAGTCTGCAGCGGTCATTCCGCACATAAAGAAGGCGGTCGACATTCCCCTCACCGCCGACGTTCACTTCAACTACCGGATTGCCCTGGCAGCCATTCGGAACGGCATCGACAAGGTGCGGATAAATCCGGGCAATATCGGCGGTGCCGACCGGGTGAAAGAGGTGGTTTCCGCCGCGAAAGAGCGGAAAATACCGATAAGAATCGGTGTCAACAGCGGATCCATCGACCGGAAGAAGTATCCGGCTCTGACCCCCGAGGCCATGGTTGACTCTGCCCTGGAGCACGTCCGCATTTTGGAAGAAAACGACTTCCTGGACATCGTGGTCTCCCTGAAGTCGTCGGATCTCACCCTGACCCTGGAATCGAACAGGCTGTTCCCGGAACACCGGGACTATCCCCTCCATATCGGCCTTACCGAGGCCGGTTTCGGGCTCTCCTGCGTGGTGCAGAGTTCCATCGCCCTGGGGCGCCTCCTTCTCGAGGGGATCGGCGACACACTCCGCGTTTCCATGACCGGCGACCCGGTGGAGGAGGTGGCAGTGGCGAAAAAGATACTCGAGTCGGTGGGTGAGCGCAGGCCCCGGGTGAAGCTCATCGCCTGCCCGACCTGCGGCCGCACAAGTCCCCTGATCGACATCCCGGCCCTGGCCCGGGAGGCGGAGGCGGCGGTGACCGAAACTTTTGGCGACAGGCTCGCCGGCCTTGACGAACCACTGACCGTGGCGGTAATGGGGTGCGAGGTGAACGGCCCCGGCGAGGCCCGGGAGGCCCATATCGGCCTGGCAGGGGGCCGTGACGGCAACCTGCTCCTCTTCGCGAAGGGTGAGAAGGTGCGTAAGGTTTCGCCTGACGAGGCGATCGGGGCGCTGCTTGATGAAATTGAGGGTTTGTTGAAGTAGACGTCGCAGGGGGGCAGCCCCCAGGCCCCCGGCTTACTGCAGGGCTTTACCGCGAAAGCCCTCTTGACATGCGTCCAGCAGACGCGGGAAATGTTACCGGGAGCCGGTCATGCCTCCAGCGAGGGTAAGAGGCCTCGACGGCCTTCTCCCCTCGCGCTCCCCTCCTCCCGCCGTCTCAGTATCGAGCGCATTATGGGCCTCCTGCCTGCGCTCGACACTGGAGCGTCCGTGCTCATCGAGCCGGCGGGGGCTCGCCTTTCGATATCAAAAACATTTCTTAACTTAACAAATAACCGTGTTCAAAAGAATGATATCTTTTGCGAATGCACTAATATAATATAAAATTATTGACATTGTGTGGTTTTGTTGTATTTTTTTCGAATATTGGCGGTGTTTGTAAGATAGATAAACACATGGTGCGCCACTTCGGCGTCATGAAGGCGGACGAGGGGTAAGAGGTCAGTCACCTGTTCGATTCGAGACGGGGACCTGCGCAACAGAGCGCGCCGGGAACCCTGGCCGGAAGGTTCATCACAAAGCCGACGGTTCGATTGAAATTAATTTTTCCCCGGGAAACACAAAAAAAACAGTACTATACATTTGTCGGCGACAGTTTTTGTCAGGGGTGGGTGAGTATATTGTATGGGGTAATCTTCTAATTTCGCTCGGTACAATGCGGTCCTGGAAAAGACGACAAGGACAATACAATGGCATACTGGAACTACAGAATCATTAAACGAACCGCGGAAGAATCCGCCACTTACGGAATCCATGAGGTGTATTACGACAAAAAAGACGAAGCAGAAAGCTGGACCGGGGAGCCCGTGGAACCGATGGGTGAATCGCTCGGCGAACTTCGGGAGGATATCTTCCATTTTATGTCGGCGTTCAGGTACCCGGTTCTCGTTGAGGCGGAGGAGAGCGGTAAGAAGCGTTTGATAGCGGAAGATGAGTCGTCCCCGGTCAACCGGGAACATTATCATGAGGTCATGGACCGCGCGTCGGTGGTCATGGCGCACTTCGATGAGTTCGTCGCCTCGCACCCGGCGGTTAAGGCCGACGAGCGCTTGAAGGCGGCGGCCCAGAGTATCGTCGACGCGCTGTACGCGTTTTACAGCCTTGCGGCTGAGGTTGCGTTAGGGTGAGAGGGGGGGAAATGAAATATTATGCTCATACAATCGCGAATAAACCAGAAGAAGAATGGCATCCTCTATCGTCACATTTGAAAAGCACTGCTGAAATAGCGGCATCCTATGCTCATTCAGTCGAATATGCGAACATGTTTAAGATTGCTGGTTTCATTCATGATTTGGGAAAGTATCAACAGGCTTTCCAGAAATATCTCAGAGAAGGCGGCAGGCGGGGAAGCGTCCCCCATGCCTCATGGGGTGCTGCCTATTCGCTGGTGCTGAAAAATCAGGAAGTTGCATTTGCGATAGATGGGCATCATAAAGGGTTGCCCGATAGGTCTGATTTTCAAACTGATTTAAAACCGTTTGTCAGCGGAAATATTCCCGGATTTAATGAGGCAATTGAGGCATTTCATGATGATAATTCCATCGAGAAAAATCAACTTCAGGTATCAATCCCGATATTCAAAAACGTATTTGAGCGGGAAATATTCATCAGGTATCTGTTCAGTGCATTGACTGACGCGGATTGGCTCAATACAGAAAAAGCCTGCAATCCGGATCTTTCATCCAAACGCGAGTACATTTCAATCGAATATGATGAATTTATCGCAAAGATTGAAAAATTCATTAAAAGCAAACCGAAAGAGGGGGAACTCAATACATTAAGGAATCGTGCCCTTGAGTTTGCACTGGCCAGGGCCCATATGCCCATCGGATTTTTTTCAATGAACCTGCCGACTGGAATGGGGAAAACACTTGCATCCATTTCATGGGCGCTGGAACACGCAAAATGCAATGGATTAAAACGAATTATTATCATACTTCCATTTATCAACATTATAGACCAGACGGCAGGTATTTTGAAGGATCTTTTTGGCGAAGAATACGTACTTGAACATCATTCGGGTATCAGCGATGATCTTTCTATATCAGAAGATGAACACAATGACGACTATGGAAAAAGGCTGGCGTGCGAAAACTGGGATTACCCCATAATAATAACGACCACTGTTCAGTTCTTTGAATCGATTTTCAGCAACAAACCCTCGAAATGCAGGAAGATACATAATATCGCCGAATCGGTGGTTGTTTTCGACGAAGTACAATCTTTGCCGAAAGAGATAATCATACCAACTTTGACGATGCTTAAAAACATGCTTTCAACCATTAAAACTTCGTTCCTTTTTTGCACCGCGACACTTCCTGCATTTGAGACAAGAGAATCATTCAACGGTATTGAATCTATTACACCGCTTGTGAATAACCCGGAGGAGCTATTTCAGAAGACCCGCCGCGTGGAATATATTTCCGTAAACCAGTATGAGCCGGTTGATTTTTTTGAAATTTTAAATCTCGCCGAGAATCAACGCTGCTCAGTCCTGTTGGTATTCAACACAAAGAAATCCGCCCTCGAATTCTTCAATCATACAAAGGGAAGCCGATTCTGGACAAAACGCTATCACCTTTCGACCGGGATGTGTCCCATAGATCGAAAGCGGGTTATAAGCAATATACGTGATGATTTACACGATAAAAAAGCGATACTAGTTTCCTCGACCCAACTCATAGAAGCGGGAGTGGATTTCGATTTTCCGTGTGTATTTCGCGAGATAGCACCTCTTGAATCAATAATTCAATCTGCGGGGAGATGCAATCGAGAGGGTTTGTTAGACGAATTTGGCAAGGTATTTCTTTTCCGTCTGTTAGACGCTGGCATGCCGGACAAGCAGTATAGAACAGCCACCGGTTTCGCCCTGGACATGATTATAGAAAACCCTTACAGCCTGTACGAGCATTCATTTTACCATGAGTACTATAAAAAACTGGTGGGCTTATTCATCGATGGCGACGCCAGGGGAATCAATAAATTAAGGGAAAACTTCGATTTCAAAACTGTGAGCGGGACATATCGAATCATAGATAAAGCCACAAAAGGATTATTAATCTATGATTATAATGATGAGAGCAGGAAACTTATAAATGAAATACAGGGAAAGCAATACCTGTCGCGTGATGATTTCCGGAAAATGCAAGGATATACAGTGCAGGTGTATGACAACTTTATTTTTAATAACAGGGATTCTATTGTTGAGACGCCGCATGGAGTATTGATCTGGTATGGAGGTTATGATGAGGAGTGTGGAATATCGGTTGATGCTGCCCGCTCTGATGAATTTGTAGTATAGAGGAGGAGTTATGTTGGATAATGAAATCGTGCGTGTAAAAGTCCAGGGGGATTTTGCCTGTTTCACCCGGCCTGATTTAAAGGTCGAGAGGATGACCTATCCCTGTATGACGCCATCCGCGGCGCGCGGTATTCTCGATTCGATACTGTGGAAACCGGAATTTCAATGGTATGTGAGGAGAATAATTGTACTTAATCCGGTGAAGTTTTTCTCCGTGAAAAGGAACGAGATTAATTCAAAACAGGGGAGGAATCCCATCGTTGTTGAAAAAAGACGCGCGCAAAGAAACAGCATTATTCTGAGGGATGTCTCATATATAATAGAAGCGTCAATCCATCAGAAGGAAAAGTCCGATAAAAATCCGCCGAAAAAATATGTTGAGATGTTCAGGCGGAGGGTAAGGAAAGGGCAATGCTATCGAAGGCCCTTTCTCGGTACCAGGGAATTTTACGCCGAATTCTGCGAACCGGACGGCAGCGAAAAACCAATAATAGAACCAGTTCCAATCGGCAGCATGCTCTTCGATATATTCTATGATGAAAATGGGAAGCCTGCACCGTTATTTTTTTACGATGTTTCGGTTGAAAACGGCGTTCTTAATTGCGAGGTATCTGAAAACGATAAAATGATGGAATCGAGCCATGTGAGGCCGCCTGTGGATTCTGAGGTGAGCGCCTATCTTTATGAATTCAAAAGGTATGAGGACGATGAATTTAGCAAGGAGGTCTCGTCGTGATAAAGGAATTGAGTGAGCTTGGAAAGAAATTAAGGGAAGAGAGTGCCGCGGATAAAATCGTCCACGATGCCATAAAGGACGAACCCATTTCTATTGATCTCATAATTAAGAAGGATGGTTCATTTTACAAGTTTGAACCAATTGAAAAAATTAAACGACCTGCCGAAGCCATTACGGCAAAAAAGGGAAAGGCTAGATTGTTATTGGATAAGGCCGAGGAAGTACTTGGGTATTTAGGCGAGGAAAAGAAGCATAAGTTGTTTTTAGATAAACTTCAAGAATACAAGAACATAAATATCATTAAGCCGGTTTTAGCTTTTTACACAACGAAAAAAGCGGATGGTGTCGAAAAAGCTTTGTCGGCATTTGATGAACAGGTAAATGAAAAGGAGCGATCAGGAAATATCGCGTTTCGAATTGCAAATGACGATAGCCGACTTCATGAAAAGCAAGAAGTATATGACGCGATAATTGATAAGTATAATCATATAAAAAAAGAAAAGCTTATGTCGGGATCGATAAAGTGCTCAGTTTGCGGCCAAGATAGTCATCCAGTTGAAGATGTGCCACATGGTATGATTAAGCGAGTACCCGATGGCCAGACAAGTGGATGCGCATTAGTTTCATATAATGATACTGCGTATGAGTCATATAAGCTCGCAGGTAATATGAATTCTCACATATGTACGGGGTGTTCCCGGACATATGTTGAAGGCTTGAATTGGTTGATGACTAATGGAAACTATCAAATAATCAAAAACAAGAATGGAAAGGGTAAGGAGGTATTCAAATATTGCAATAGAAGGAATTTTGGCACCGATACCGCTATGGTTTTCTGGACGCGGAATAATTTAAAGGTCGATGAACTCGATCTTTTCGACAATCCCGATCCCGGCACCGTGTCACATCTTATAGAATCCGTGGCAAGCGGCGAAGCTAAAAAATCAAAGTACATCGAAAACGACAGGTTTTACTCCTGCACCCTTTCCGGCGCCGCGGCGCGGATCGCTATTCGCGATTGGATTGAAATGAGCCTTGATGACTTGAAGAAGGCCATAGCCCGGTGGTTTGAAGATGTAAAAATCGAGGCATGGGGAGAGGCGTATTACGTTCCCTTGTATCGCATGGCAGCTTGCGCACAGAATGAAAAAAGTGAAAACAAGACGACTACATCACGCATCGCATCGCATCTATGGAAAACATCGCTTAAAGAAACAACACCACCCCTCTGGCTATTAACGGCGGTTTTAAAACGATTGAGAATTGTCGAAAACAATGAAGACAGCGGCAAAAAAGAGAGCGTAACACCGGAAAGGGCAGCCCTTATCCGTTTAATTTTAAATCGCAACAACAAAGGAGGCTATATGTTAACTGAAAAATTAGACATTGAAAATTGTTCACCGCCCTATATCTGCGGGAGGATTTTCGCGGTACTTGAGGGTATTCAGCGGGCGGCGTTGGGGAAAAATATCAATGCCGGAATTCGTGAGAGGTTTTTCTCGTTTGCCTCGACTAATCCTTCGTCGGCGTTCGGCAGACTCATGAAATTATCGCAAAATCATCTTTCAAAACTCAAGAACGAGAAGGCGGGGCTTGCCGTGATTCTTGACAGGGAACTTCAGGAATTGTTTTCTAAAATTAAGGAATTTCCCGCAATATTCGCGCTGGAAGAACAGGGACAATTTGCCATTGGCTATTACCATCAGAAGCAGGATACGTTCAAGAAGGCGAAGAGCAACGCTGAATTGAAAGACGCGACCGAAGAAAGCGACAAAGAGACTGACGACTAAGATTACTTTAACGATAATTATAATAAAACAGGAGAAGACCATGAGCACACCAATTAAGAACCGTTACGATTTCGTATTTCTTTTCGATGTCAAGGATGGCAATCCCAATGGTGATCCCGACCAGGCAAATCTTCCCCGGGCTGACGCAGAAAACCAGGAGGGATTGGTTACCGACGTGTGTATAAAACGGAAGGTGAGAAACTATGTTATGTTGAAACACGAATTAAAAAGTCCCTTTGATATTTTTATCAGGCAGGATAATATACTGAATACGATAATTGATGGTGCAAAAGGTGATAAACCTCAAGATAGACAAAAAGATATTTGTAAGCATTATTATGATGTGAGGACATTTGGCGCCGTATTGAGCACGGGGGATAAAGGAGCTGGAACTGTTCGGGGGCCTATTCAGTTTACGTTTTCGCGTTCGGAGGATCGTATCTATCAAGCTGAACATTCAATTACCCGTTGCGCGGTAACCACAGAAAAAGAGGCGAAAGCACAAGAATCTCGCGAACATGCCTCGACATTCGGACGAAAATCCACTGTACCCTATGCCCTCTATCGCATGCATGGATTTGTTTCCGCGGTGGACGCCTCAAAGACTGGTTTTTCTGAGGAAGACCTGGAATTGTTATGGGAGTCGCTTCTCAACGCGTTCGAGCATGATCGTGCTGCCGCGCGCGGTGAAATGAATCCCAGGAAGCTTGTAATCTTCAAGCATTCCAATCATCTGGGTAATGCGCGTTCCGGAGAACTGTTTGAAAAGTTTTCGATAAGCAATAGTAACGGCTTGCCAAGATCATTTGAGGATTATAAAGTGATGATAGATACTAAAATGCCGGATGGTGTTGAATTGATTGAAAAGCTATGACTATTAATGCAAAATGAGTATATCATTAAAGGAATCAGAATCCGATATTCAGATTTACAAGGAGACGCCCATGACCACCATCCCTTCGCAGATACACCTGATTCTCGCCGAGGTCCGCGCAGAATTGAACAAACTCTACGCGGACCGCATCATGGGCGTCATCCTGTTCGGATCGTACGCGCGGGGCGAATGGTCTGAGGGCTCCGTGAAAATAGATTTGATAGAATCATACCTGATGGGGTAATATATGTTGAAGAACTATGAATATATCGTAAATTTTAACAGTGTTAGCAGGTGAACCAAATTTTAATCTGGAGCTACCACAATGACACAGGGAATAATGGAAAAACTGAGAGAATCAAAACCGTATCTTGCCAGGCGATATGGAGTCTCCCGTATCGGGGTTTTCGGTTCATACGCCCGGGGGGAAGAGCACGCGGGGAGCGATATGGACATTCTGGTTGAGTTCGCCAGGACACCCGATCTCTTTGAATTTTTCGAAATAGAGGAATATCTTGAAGAGGCAGTGGGGGTCAAAATCGACCTTGTCCGTGAAAATGCCCTCAAGCCGCAGATTAAGGGTTCGGTGCTTGATGAAGTGGTGTATTTATGAAGCGTTCGCCAATCATGTTTATTGACGATATAATCGACGCCATAGAAAGCATATTCGAGTTTACCAGAGGATATGAACTGAAGCAATTTGTCTCGGACGATAAAACCCAGAGCGCGGTAATATGAAAGATGGAGATAATAGGCGAAGCGGTAAAGCATCTCCCGATTGAAATAATCAATGCCCATAAGGATATACCCTGGACGTACATGGCTAAAATGCGTGATAAACTGATACACGGCTATTTTGGCGTAGACTCGGAAATAATATGGGAGGTTATCCAAAAACGGTTTCCGGAGATCCTGCCGAAGCTTTATGGGATTAAGAGGGAACTTGAGGCTGAACAGGACAAGCAGTAAGTCATGGATTGAGGTATATGGCTTTGTGTCTCTTGTGAGATCAAAATCCGTGAATGTTATGTACCCTGAAGAAGACTACATACAGCTTTCCGCGATACAGCACTACGTGTTCTGCCCAAGGCAGTGCGGCCTGATTCATGTGGACGGTATATGGAACGAAAACACGTTCACTGCCAAAGGGAAAATATTGCATGAAAGGGTTGATTCAGGGGAAGATGAAACCCGCAACAATGTACGAACAGTAAGGGGGCTCGCGATTTACAGTAAAAGGCTTGGTCTGTCAGGGAGGGCGGATGTTGTGGAGTTCATACGAAAAGACGATGGGGAGGTCGTCTTCCCGGTTGAGTACAAATCCGGCATGCCGAAACGGCATATTGCCGATCTTGCCCAGCTCTGCGCCCAGGCCCTCTGCCTTGAGGAGATGCTCGGATTGCCGGTCCCCCAGGCCGCGGTTTATTACGGCAAGCCGAGAAGGCGCTACCCGGTGGGACTTGACGATGAGCTTCGAAACCAGACCGAAGAAATAATACTCCGAATTCACGAAATGAGAGTATCGGGTCTAGTCCCCGGGGCGAGAAAGGAGAAGAAATGCGCAACCTGCTCGCTGGCCGGACACTGCATGCCGGGCATCGGCAACAGGAAAGTCGGTAAATACATAGAGGAGTTGTACCGTAATAATGAAGCGGCATCGTAATACTCTTTATGTTACCTCTCAGGACGCCTTTATTCGAAAGGAGGGCATGACGTTTGTTGTCGAGATTGATAACAAGAAAGTGCTTCAGGCCCCGGTGCAAACGATAGAAAACATCGTCTGTTTCGGTTTTCGCCCTGTCACTCCCGCCCTGATGGCGTTCTGTGCCAGGAACAATATAGGAATCAGTTATCTTTCCACGACCGGACGTTTCCTGGCGCGTGTTTACGGTGAGCAACAGGGAAATGTCATGCTGCGGATGCAGCAGTACAGGATTGCTGATTCCGAATCGGAATCATTGAAACCCTCACGGCATATCGTTGCCGCGAAAATTTCCAACGCCAGAAATGTTCTCATGCGCCATATCCGCAATCATGGAGAAGATGACGGTGTTCAAAATGTGAAGAAGTCGGTAGACTCTCTGGCAAGGCAGTCTGCTTTTGTAAAAAACTCCAGGACCCTTGACGAGCTCAGGGGGTATGAGGGCGAGAGCGCGAACATGTATTGGGGCTGTTTTGACTGTCTCATTACCTCCAATAAAGATGATTTCGTGTTTCAAGGTCGTTCAAAACGTCCGCCCCTTGACAGGGTCAACGCCCTGCTATCGTTTGTGTATATGCTGCTGGTCAATGACGTTCGTTCGGCTCTTGAAACGACTGGGCTTGATCCCCAGGTCGGGTTTCTTCACAGGCCGCGTTCCGGCAGGCCGAGTCTCGCCCTTGATATAATGGAGGAATTGCGTTCTTACCTTTCCGACAGGGTTGTGCTCAATCTGATAAATCTTCAGCAGATAACTGAGAAAGATTTTGACGAGCGCGAAACCGGGGAGATCCGGTTGCACGACGATGCCAGAAAAGCAGTAATTGTAGCGTATCAGAAGCGGAAGGACGAGGTCTTGACGCATCCGTTTCTCGGTGAAAAAACCACTGCCGGGCTGATTCCCCACATACAGGCAATGCTTATGGCCCGGTATATTCGCGGTGATATTGAGGAATATCCCCCCTTTTATGTGAAATAGGATGAGTCGATGCTGGTACTGGTAACCTATGATGTTTCAACCCTTGATTCTGCCGGGGCTAAACGTCTCAGGAGAATCGCGAAAACCTGTCAGGACTATGGTGTCCGCGTACAGAAGTCGGTTTTTGAATGCAATGTCGATCCGGCAAGGTGGGAGTTCTTCAAGTCGGAACTTTTAAAAATATTTAATCCCGATGAAGACAGCCTGCGATTCTATTTTCTTGGAAGCAACTGGAAAAGGCGCGTTGAACACCACGGTTTATCATCAAATTTTGAACATGATGAGCCGCTGATAGTATGACCGCTAACTGCAAGTGAACATGGGAATGCCGGTTGGTTAGCGGTCAAATTTTCTTCTTATATTTCACAAGACATAGGTGAACATGTTCTTTGAAAACTCTGTCTCTTTGCGTTTTTATAATAGATTAGCGTTATTGAGTTGTAACCACTGATTGATTCAGTGGATTGTAAATATACAGTCGCGCCCCATGCGGGCGCGTGGATTGAAACGCATAAAATCCGATCCCTTGGAAAAATTTTTTTGTCGCGCCCCATGCGGGCGCGTGGATTGAAACTTCATTATAACGGTCAATTATACGTTGACCATGTGTCGCGCCCCATGCGGGCGCGTGGATTGAAACGGACAACGTTTGTAAAAACTCGTTATCTAATTTTGTCGCGCCCCATGCGGGCGCGTGGATTGAAACTCGAGGAGGGAGAATATTATTTTCAGAGGGCGGTGTCGCGCCCCATGCGGGCGCGTGGATTGAAACATGTATTTCG
>CAZEPS010000110.1:0-13691 GCA_964514165.1 uncultured Leptospirales bacterium | reverse complement strand
AGGCGCTTGTTGTCATTGGCATCAATCTTGTACTTGTCAGGAATCCTTCCGTCGAAGATTGGTTCTATAGCCCGCGCGGATATGTTGTATTTCACCAGGCTTGTACCGAGCTCATTCTGGTTTATAATTTTATATATTTCTATTCCGTACTGTTTCCCCTGCCTGCATAAGTACACGGTCTTCAGGTAACGGGATATGATGTAGTTTTGACCGCTTGATGTTATCCGCTTTCTCTTCATCTGCATCTCTATCTCCGGGTCATTGAAATATTTCAGGGCTTCATGATAGCTCTCGTAGCCTTCCTTGAGATAGGTCTCCATGAGTTCCTTGTCCCAGAAATAGTGGTACTTGTCCTCGTCGAGGGGTTTTACGTCCCGGAGCGGGTCAAACGGCATTCGAAGGTATTCGGCAAGCCCGCTTTTCCTGCTGTAGTTAATCAGGATGTCAAAGGTATTTTTATTGGTGGAATCGAGGATTTCCTTTGTCCTGTCGAGGTATTTTTTAGCGATGATTTTGGAGAAATCGATCAGTTTGAATTTAACGCTGATGAATTTGTCGTACGCGGAAACGTAATTCCTTCCGTAATATTCTTCTGCTGCCGCCCTGAAGAGTGTCTGAATCTCATCATACTGTTTTTTTTCGTTTTCGTCAGCGAAATTTTTTACCATGATTTTCATACTGCGAAGTGTGTTCAGGGTGTAATAGTATTCATCTTTCGATTTTACCGATGCTGATAGTGAATAGAGATCACGGTATCCCGCAGATATGATGATCACCAGGCCGGTAAGTAGGATTACTGTTCTTTTCATATCATATTCCTTACATGATATCTTTTTATTATTTTCGACAACCAGTTTCCCTTACTTTATCAAAGATATGCTATTTCATTGAAATTGCAAGAAAATGATGCCCGCTTTATCGACTGGTATATGATACGGTTTTAAATATTGTCAAAAAGATAATTGATTTTTTTCAGTTTGAAATTACCCTTTGCCGAGCGGTGGATGCAAAATGTACCCTTTATTACAACCAACGATATCGCTGTATCCATAGTGGAGCTTATTAATGGAAAACCAGAAGAAAATATCCTTCCGCCAGAAGAATCCGACCGTCTGTCCTGTCTGTTCCTATGAATTTCACAGGGAAGAGATGCTCAGCGGAGGGGGCCGGCTGATTGCGGGCAACATCAACGATGAACTCCGCCGCATATATGAGGAGAGCAAGAAGTACGGGAAGGTATACCCCCTGGCATATCAGCTTATGGTATGCCCGAGCTGTTACTATACCGCCTATCCAAAGGATTTTGTCGCCCTCCAGCAGCAGGAGATTGACAAGATTCTGGGATTGACCCCGGCTCGCAAAAACGCGGTGAAAAAATTTTTCGGGAACATCAGTTTCGAGGAAGACCGGAACCTGGCACTCGGGGCGGCTACATACATGCTTGCCGTGGACTGTTACAGTTTCAGGAACAAGAAGGTCGCCCCGACGTTTAAATGCGCACTCTCCTCTATCAGGGCAGCCTGGCTGTTCGGTGACCTGGCAAAGGAACAACCGGATAAGCCATTCAAAAAGATTTCCATTTTTTTTTATAAAAAGGCCTACAACTATTACGTGAAGGTGCTTGACCTTATGCAGACGGGGAAAGAGCCGGTGGAATCAATCGGTAACATGGGGCCGGACACTGACAAGAACTGGGGATATGAGGGGATTCTTTACATGACCGCTGTTCTCACGGTGAAAGTAGGATCGAAAGAGCCGGATATCAACAAGAGGATTGAAAACCTGGAACTCTGCAAGCGGTACCTGAGCAGGCTTTTCGGTGTCGGAAAATCGTCGAAATCAAGGCCGAGTGAGCTCCTCGACAAGACCAGGGACCTCTATGACATTATCAACCAGATGCTGGAGCAATGGTCGGATCAGAACGGAAAACCGGTCAAAGAATAGCCCTGATTGTACAGTATGACGGTACCGGTTTTGAGGGTTTCCAGATACAAAATAAAGGAAGAACGGTACAGGGTGAAATCGAAAACGCGGTCAGGGTACTCACCCGGGAAGACCCGCGTATAACCGTTTCGGGCAGAACGGATTCCGGTGTCCACGCCCTCGGGCAGGTGGTCCATTTCAACACTTCGTCAGATATAAGCCTTCAGCGGTTCTGCATCGGCCTTAACGGAATCATGGCGAAAGATGTCTCGGTAAAGAACGCCTTCGCCGTCGAAAGCGATTTTCATTCCAGGTTCAGCGCCAGGGAGCGGGAATACCATTACCTGATATACAATCATCCTCAGCGAACACCTTTTATGATGAACCGGGCCATGTGGGTACACGCCGGCCTTGACGCGGAATACCTGCGGGAGGTTTCGCGGTACCTGGTGGGCGAAATGGACTTTGCCTCCTTCTGCAAAAAAAAAGAAGCAGCGGCCAAAAATACCGTGAGACGTATTAACGACATTTCAATCGACCGCAGGGAAAACCTCATCAGAATCCGGGTACGGGGTACCGCCTTTCTCCATAACATGGTGCGTATTATTGTCGGTACCATGGTTGACATGAACATGAACGGGGCTGAACCTTCTTCGATAAAAATAATTCTCGATGAGCGGGACAGGGACTGCAGCGGGGTAACCGCTCCTCCCTACGGACTCTACCTGTACCGGGTTGAATATGATCCCCCCCTGTCATCATACGAGTCTGCCTGGTAGGCTGACAGAAAAAGGTGTTACGAGACACAGTATAGATGTGTCTATTAATTGATCCCTCCCTTTCTTTTTTATTGACATATATGCCCTGTGTCATCATATTGCATGATTGAAATCTGTAACTTATGGGACACGGGGCAACCTAACAGTTGTAATTATCTCATCTGAAAAACAGATAAAAATCCATGCTCATTCGATATTCTGGGATGCCTTAAACCATAAGGCGTATATACTAAACAGATGTTGAATACATCGAGCAAATTGTACCTTTTCAGGAATCATAATGCCGAGAACCACTGGAATCTTCAGACCCCTTCTCTTAGTAACGACCATATCGGTGTTCTTACTAGTGGCTGTTCAGGAAAATGGCTATGCAATAAAGAGCCGGAAGGATTATTTCTACAGGCCGCAGATCGGGGCCTGGTTCGGCCCGGTAACCCCGGTGGGTAAGGGATCCACCCTGGTTGAGGCCAACCTGTCGGGGGGCATATTCTTCAGGTATACCCTGCTGTACCGTCCCCTGAAGATAGGCCTGGATAGCTCCTATCAGGCGTATGACTCAAAAGGGGTCAATGAACTGAGGCTTGTTCCGATTTACGCGAACCTGCTCTACCAGCTGCCGGTTAAACTCCCTATCCGGTTCCAGTTCAAGGCGGGAGTGGGTACCGCCTACAATTACATAAAGCCGGACAAGTGGGGGCAGTGGGACCCGGTTTTCATGGGGGGGTTCGAACTCTCTTTTCCCGCGGGCAGGCTCATCAATATCGGTCTGCGCATCGATTATCTTTACATATACCAGGGGTACATCGACAACTCCTCCAAGGGCGGACACATTATAAATTCGGGCATCATGCTGTATTTTAATCTTTAAACAAGAGACCGAAGGTATGAGTTTTATCAAAAAATCATTCTTAGTACATGCTGTCGCAATCGCTGCCGTTCTTTTTTCTTCCCAGTGTTCGGACAACAGGGCGAACTTTGATGAACTGGAAAAGAACCGGCTCTACGTCATTCTGAAGGGGACCTACGAATCGAACAACCCCAAACCCTGGGCTGTTCCCGCCGATATGTTCGGCTTGATACAGGATGACTCGGTTGACAGCTTCTCCGCCAGCAGCCAGCTGGCGTCCGGTGAGTCCGATGAATTTCCGAAAATTTTCATGATTGACATAGCCGAGATGCGCCTGGTCGATTCCAGCGCATCAGATCACAAGTTTTCGAACTACCGGCAGACCCTGGCGTTTTCTTTGAACAATGACAATGATATACTGTTCAACGGAACCGGCTATCTGATGGAAAACGACGACGTCGAGGGCAACGTGTACATAGGGCTCATGGTATACCTTCGTAAAATCGTCATGGACAAGGCTAAAAAATACGATACCGGACCGGATGGATGGATATTTAACGAGACCCTTCGGACGATTTTCGCCGAACAGACCCTGTACGGCTTTCCCGTTCTTCCCGGCTATAATTTCATTCAGCACCTTATTTACAGTCACTATGATCGCATCCGCCTTGAGTCGCTGTCCCTGAACAGGGTGTTTCCCATGGTGATTCCCATCACGGCGCCTTACGTAAAATTTGACACCTCCCAGGAGGCCGTGGTTCTTGAGGTGCGGTTCGTTGTAAAGAATTACATCAAGAAGTATGAGGTCGACGGCACAGACGTGTCCGGCGCGATCAACACGACACATTTTTACTCCTTTTCAGACTGGCTCTACGATGTACGCGCCGGGGAGAATGACCTGGGGGGGAACATTTTCGCGACAGCCAGGATGTATATACCGGGCATGACCGGCGCCATCACCGGGACGAACAATACCGGGAATGACAGCTACGTCATCGCCATACCGTCCGGTGATGATATATCGGAATATACCCTCCCTGACAGGAATAATAAAAAAATAGACGGTCAACCCGGAACTATAACCGCATTTCCCCAGGCAGATGAGATATTCAGCTATTATGAGCTGCAGGCACCTGCAGGTTCTACCACATCTGTTACCCCCGGAGATAACATAGAAATTTCAGGGGGAACTTTTACCGATGGCTACTATATTGTTGATTCTGTAGACGATACTACTGATATAATCACCATAAAAGCCCACAAGGATTTAGGCGATGGTAATGTCACTTTTACGGTCTACCCCATAACAAGGCGTAACGTCAACCCCTGCGATTTCATGGCCAAGCCGGCCGTTATAGGTTCAGGGATTGAAGCAACCCTTGATTACTACGCCAGGTACGAGCGTTACCGCTATGACTACAATTTCCGCGAGAAAGGGTGCCACAACATGGATCAGTACGCTGAACAGTGGAACCGGTATACGGCCGAACTCTCCACCGGACTCGGGGGCAAAATCAGGATACCCCCCTTCGCGACCTTCGTAGAGGCGGGCGGCGCCTATACCCTTACCAACGTGAACGCCCCGGGTTCCTATGACGTGTATACCGCCAATGTCCCGGATTACGGTTTCCTGTTTCACGACGGGGATTTCACCCTGCGGTCAACGGTCGATGTCCCTGTCGGGGGATCCGTCACCGTGAATTTTCCGTAACCCCTAATTTTAATTGACACAAATACCGCCCCCGTAAAGTATCTTCAAAATTGTTCGTTTACATGAAGGTTTTAAAGCTGTGTGAATATAAGCGTGAAATCAGGGCGCAAGGGGTATTTATCAGCATACTTCTTCCCGGTTTCACGATGACTTCATTCTTATTCTCGATAATTGAAACGGTATGAACATGTCAGAAAGAAACATCATAGTGCAGAAATACGGCGGCACGTCGGTTAAATCTCCTGAACGCATTAAGGCGGTCGCGGAACGGATAAAAGGGTACGTCCAGGACGGGTATTCGGTGGTGGTGGTCGTGTCGGCCATGGGGAAGTCCACCGATGAACTCGTGAGGCTGGCGGGGGATATTACCTCAACCCCGAGCAAGCGGGAGATGGACATGCTCCTCTCCACCGGTGAGCAGGTCACCATATCCCTTCTCGCCATGGCCCTTCACGAAATTAATATCGACGCCATATCCTATACCGGGAGCCAGATACAGGTTGTTACCGACGGCAACTACTGCAACGCCCGCATTGAACGGATATCCACGGAACGGATTCTCAAATCCCTTGACGAGAGAAAGGTCGTCATCGTGGCCGGGTTCCAGGGGGTCGATCTTGAAAACAATATCACCACCCTCGGCAGGGGCGGGTCTGACACCTCGGCCGTGGCACTGGCCGCTGTCCTCGAGACCAGGGACTGCGAGATCTTCACCGACGTGGACGGGGTCTACACCGCCGATCCCCGGATAATCGAATGCCCGAAGAAACTGAACCAGATAAGCTATGACGAGATGCTGGAACTCGCCCGGCTCGGGGCCGCGGTGCTCCATTCCCGGTCGGTGGAATTCGCGAAGAAGTACAATGTCCGCCTCCACGTTCGATCGAGTTACAGTGACGAGCCGGGAACAATCGTAATGCCAACGGAGGAATTGATGGAAAAATTTGTAATAAGCGGGGTGACCGCGAAAATGGACGAGGCCAAGGTGACCATCAGGGAGATCCCGGACAGGCCGGGGATTGCGGCCCGGGTCTTTGATCTGCTTGGCGATCATAAGATTTACGTGAACATGATTGTGCAGTCCACCGGTATCGACAACAAGGCTTCCATATCGTTTACCGTTAAGAAGGACGACCTGGCAAAAACGAAAGAGCTCTGCGAGAGCCTGAAGGACGAACTGAACGTGTCCGGCCTTGATTCCAAGGAGGACATCGCCATCGTTTCAGCGGTGGGTGTCGGGATGCTCTCCTCATACGGCGTGGCGGGCAAAATATTCGAGGTCCTCGCGGAACATAACATCAACATAGAGATGATCTCCACCTCGGAGATCGGCATATCCTGCGTAATAGACAGCTCCTACGCCGAACTTGCCCAGAAGGTAATCCACCGGGCTTTTCTCGAAGAGACCGCGGAGACATGCTGAGGGTAGGGATACTCTACGGCGGCAGGTCCGGCGAACACGACGTGTCACTCTGTTCAGCCGCATCGGTTTTAACGGCCCTCGATCCCGAAAAATACGAGGTGGTGCCGATCGGCATCAACCGAAGCGGGCGGTGGTTTGTCCAGGAGAGTGCCCGCATCGTTGACCACAGGGATTTCGGGACGATTTTAACTATCGAGGAGCGGGGGGACTGGTACCTTAACCACTATGAAAACGAAAACCGGCTCCATCTCTTCGACAGGGAGACAGGCAACACGGTTTCCGTGGACGTGGTCTTCCCGGTCATCCACGGCACCTTCTGCGAGGACGGGACAGTCCAGGGCCTCATGGAACTGGCCATGGTCCCCTACGTGGGGGCTGACGTAACCGGTTCCGCCGTGGCCATGGACAAGGACATAGCCAAGCGGCTCCTCAGGGAGAGCGGCGTGCCGGTTGTCCCCTGGATTACCGTTACCAGGAGAGAGTGGGAGGAGGACCAGGCCGGTGTCATGGATGAGGCTCTCAAACGACTCGGCATCCCCCTCTTCGTAAAGCCGGCCGGGACCGGCTCGTCGGTGGGGGTCGGGCTGGTCAGGGACGCCGGTGCCCTCGGCGGCGCCGTGGATTCGGCCTTCAGGTATGACAACAAGGTGCTCCTGGAAAAAAGCGTCAGTGCCCGGGAAATTGAGTGCGCCGTTCTCGGTAACGACGATCCGGCGGCATCGATACCGGGAGAAGTACGGCCGAACCACGAGTTTTACTCCTACGAATCTAAGTACATTGACCCGAACGGGGCGGAGCTGATCATACCGGCAGAGCTGGACCCGGCCCTGGCCGGGGAAATCCGGCGGCAGGCGGTACGCGCCTACCGGGCCCTGGCCTGCACCGGCATGGCCCGGGTCGACTTCTTTCTTGATCGCGAAAGCGGGGACATCTACTGCAACGAGATCAACACCCTTCCCGGTTTCACCGGCATCAGCATGTACCCGAAGCTCTGGGAGAACACCGGCCTTACCTACCGGGAGCTTCTGGATAGGCTCATCGAGCTGGCGATTGAACGGCATACTATGAAAAAAAGGATAACGACTGATTATTAACATGGAACAATGGCTGGAAACAATACAAACAGGCATCAGATTATTTTTTATTCTGGTGATCCCGATCGTGGTAATCTTCTTTCGCATAAAGAATAAAATTAAAACCGGTTTCGCCATCGGTCTCATCGTCACATCATTCATGCTCGGGATAATCGTATCATCATCGGTGCGGGTTGATCCTTACGACACATTCGAGAGGCATATCAACAGCGGCAACAGGGAGGAAGCGCGGAAGGCCCTTAAAGTGATCATCCAGTACGGCCCGGAGCATGTCGAGAAGATAGACGAGGGCGATATCATATACCGGGACCTCTACCGGGAACTGAAGGCCGATATAACAAGGGAGTACGTGGGAATCGCCCGGCGCTATAACAGCAGATACGCGGTCACCGCCGCCGATTCCTGCGACGAACTCGAAGAAGCCGAAAAAAACCTCGCAGGCCTTAAACACGCGGTGAGGCTTCTGGAATATTCCGAATCGATAGGCGGTTCCCACGAAGATTTAAAGAATGAACTTCAGGGAAAGATTGACGCGGGAGAACCGGTGTTTCGGCGGCTCAGCGAAACGTGCGAATAAACGGCCCGGGCAGTACGATGAAAAGGGTTCAGGCTATTCTCTTTGACATGGACGGCGTCATCGTCGATTCCATGAAGATACACGCCGATTCCTGGAAAACCGTTCTCAGTGAATACCGGCTCACTTTGGAAAACATCGACATTTTCAGACGGGAGGGGATGTCCGGTCGGGCCTCGGTGGAGGACATTTTCAGGGAAAGAGGGGTCCCTGTTCCCGATGAAATTGAATTCGACCGGCTCATGCTCCGGAAACACGAACTCTTTGAATCACACATGCCTGTCGTGTATCCGCTTATAAAAACTATGATAGAGTACGTGAAATCACGGGACGTTGCCATCGGGCTGGTCACCGGTTCCCTGAAGCGATCCGTTGTACACGTTCTTCCCGACGGGATTCTCACCGCCTTTGATTCGATAATCAGCGCTGATGATGTCGTTAACGGAAAGCCGGACCCGGAGCCGTACCTGAAATGCCTTGAGTCCCTGAACCGGGGCCGTGACGAGGCTCTGGTAATTGAAAACGCGCCCATGGGTATCCGGTCAGCGAAAGGGGCCGGGCTTTACTGCGTCGCCCTGGAGACCACACTCCCGGCCGGTTATCTGGCGGGGGCGGACATGGTACTCAGTGACCACATGGAGCTTTACCGGTATCTCCGGGAAATCCTTCCCTGATCTTTTTTCATTGACATCAGCACCGGGACCGCTATGGTTAATAGAAAATCATGCCATGACAGGTACAGGTGGTTTAATGGCACGTAAAACAAAGGCCCAGAAGAGCGCCGCGCGGGGCGAGCGTAAGAGCGCTATCGGCAGTTTCATCGTAAAAAAACGATCTATTGTCCCGAATATCATAACCATGACCAATATGACCATGGGTTTTTTCGCGATTATCTATGCGAGCCGGGGGGACGCCCGGTCCCTGGCCATAGCCGGAATCCTGGTTTTCATAGGGTCCCTCTGCGACGCCTCGGACGGGGCAGTCGCCCGGGCGATGCACGTTGAAAGCCCCGTGGGCATTCAGCTCGACTCCCTGGCAGACGGTATCGCCTACGGCATCGCACCGGCGGTCATCGCCTACCAGGCCTTTCTTTCCCGGCTCCCGGAAAGCATGTTCGGCCTGGATTCCGGCATGCTCCTGGCCCTCATATACCCTATCTGCGCCATCTACCGCCTGGCCCGGTTCAACATTTCCGTTGACGACGACCATGACGGGTTCACCGGTCTCCCGTCCCCTGCAGCGGGTATCATCATATCATCGATTCCGGCTCTCCCCCTGTCAGTGCTCCCCTTTATCGGGAAGGTGAATTTTCATTTCCCCCTGGAGGTGTTCATACCCCTCTATATCATTGTCAGCCTCCTCATGGTATCGCACATAGATTACAGCAAGCTCTTTTCCGATCTTTACCGGAAGGGGAAGGTCGTTGCGGTCACCACGGTGGTTGTCGTTATACTTCTCCTCGTGTTTTTCAGGATGTGGTCGGTGTTCGTTGCCTCGAGCCTGTATTTGATCGCCGGGCTCATTATTTACGCTGTCAGGTATTTCAGGAAAAATTCCCGTACCGGGGTTAAAACCTCTCAGCGTGGGGCATGAACGTGAACCCCCCTGAATCCTTTACCCACTTTTCTGAAGAGGGACAATCCCGAATGGTGGACATTGCCGGCAAGGAGGTGACCAGCAGGTATGCCCGGGCCAGGGGATTCGTGTCGATGAAACCGGAAACCGTTGATTTAATACGGAAGAGGCTCCTTCCGAAAGGGGACCTCTTTGAACTGGCCCGGATTGCCGGCATAATGGCGGCAAAAAAGAACGCTGAGCTGATACCGCTGTGCCATCCCCTGGAACTCACCTTTGTTGACGTGGCTGTTGCAATCGATGATGACAGGCAGGGTATTGCCATTAGTTCCGAGGTGCGACTCAAGGGGAGGACCGGCGCCGAGATGGAGGCCCTTACCGCCGTGTCTGTTGCCTCTTTAACGGTGTATGACATGTGCAAGGCCGTTGACCGGGATATGGTCATTACGGATATTTGCCTCGTGGAGAAACGGGGTGGTAAGAGTGATTATACGAAAACCGGTGCCGGGTAGTTACCCTTCCCAAAAAACTTTAAATCATTCAAAAAGTGGGGAAATTTATTCATATTTTTTTTTAATCAATTCTATTTGCCTGTATACGGTGATAACAGGACTTGAAGAATTGATAGGTGTTGCTATATTAATAAATTGTTAGCACTCATTAAAATGAGTGCTAACAATTGCTTGACAAAAATCATATATCATTGTCTATGTATCACAAATGATGCAGTAAATGACAGCAGTACAATTACTTCATTAATCATAGCAGTATTTATAACGTATTTAGGAGGTACGAAGTGGCTATTAAACCATTAGGAGATCGAGTCCTCATCGAGATTATTGAAGAAGAGGGCGAAAGAGTTGGTTCAATTTATGTTCCTGACACTGCAAAGGAAAAGCCCCAGCAGGGCAAAATCGTCGCAGCAGGTGAAGGAAAGCGTGACGGAAAAGACCTTATTCCGATGACGGTAAAGGTCGGCGACAAAGTCCTGTACGGAAAGTACGCGGGCACAGAAGTCAAGTACGATGGGAAAGAATACCTGATTCTTTCTGAAAACGATATTTACGCTGTAATAGACTAACGTTACGAAATTAACAATACTAAAATAAGGGGAAAAAAATGGCTAAACAACTTGAGTACAACGATGAAGCGCGGAGATCCATATACGACGGCGTTGTCAAGCTTGCAAAAGCGGTCAAGGTCACCCTGGGGCCGCGGGGAAGAAATGTCGTCATTGACAAAAAGTTCGGCGCTCCCACCGTTACCAAAGACGGTGTTACTGTTGCCAAAGAGATTGAACTTGAAGATCCTTTTGAAAATATGGGAGCCCAGATGGTAAAAGAGGTCGCAACCAAGACCAATGATGTGGCCGGTGACGGTACCACAACAGCGACCATCCTGGCTGAAGCTATCTACAAAGAAAGTCTGAAGAACGTTACCGCGGGCGCGAATCCCATGAGCCTCAAGCGGGGCATTGACAAGGCTGTTGAGGTCGCGGTGAGCTTTGTCGCGAGCGAGTCCCGGGAGATCGTCGACAAGAAAGAGATCGCCCAGGTGGCGTCCATATCAGCAAATAACGATGAGGAAATCGGCAACCTTATCGCTGACGCCATGGACAAGGTCGGCCGTGACGGTGTCATCACCGTTGAGGAAGCCAAGTCTATCGACACCCACCTCGAGGTCGTTGAAGGGATGCAGTTCGACCGGGGATATATCTCCCCCTACATGGCGACCGATCCCGAGACCATGGACGCGGTTCTCGAAGACGTCTTTATCCTTATCCATGACAAGAAGATTTCGACAATGAAAGACCTCCTGCCGATTCTGGAAAAGATCGCCCAGTCGGGCAAGCCGCTCCTTATCATTGCCGAGGACGTGGAGGGCGAGGCCCTGGCGACAATCGTCGTCAACACACTGCGAAAGACCCTGATGTGTGTCGCGGTCAAGGCCCCGGGGTTCGGGGACAGGAGAAAGGCCATGCTCGAGGACATAGCTATCCTCACCAACGGCCAGGTTATCTCTGAAGACCTGGGCATGAAGCTCGAGAACACCACCATGGAAATGCTCGGCCGGGCCAAGAAGGTCATCGTGGACAAGGAGAACACCACGGTTATCGAGGGCGCCGGTTCCAAGAAGGACGTCCAGGGACGTATTACCCAGATCCAGAAGCAGATTGAGGATTCAACTTCGGATTACGACATTGAGAAACTCCAGGAGAGGAAGGCGAAACTGGCCGGCGGCGTGGCGGTTATCAACGTCGGTGCAGCGACCGAAATCGAACTCAAGGAGAAGAAGGCCCGGGTGGAAGACGCCCTGTCTGCGACACGTTCAGCTGTTGAAGAGGGTATCGTTCACGGCGGAGGCCTGACCCTGCTTTACACCCAGGAGGCGATCATGGAGATGGCGAAGAAGCTCGACGGTGACGAGAAGATCGGAGCTGAAATCGTCGCCCGCTCGGTGGAATACCCCATGAAGCAGATAGCCAGCAACGCCGGCCTCGAGGGTTCTGTAGTTGTTGAAAAGGCGAAGTCCGAGAAGAAGGGCATCGGTTTTGACGCATCCAAGATGGAATGGGTTGATCTCATCAAGATCGGGATTATCGATCCGGCCAAGGTCGTCCGTTCGTCCCTTCAGAACGCAGCATCGGTTGCCGGAATGCTTTCAACAACGGAAGTCCTCATAACCGACAAGCCGGAAGAGGACAAGGGTATGCCGGCTGCCCCGGGAATGGGGGGCGGAATGCCAGGCATGTATTAAACCATCAGTAGAAGGTATTGATTATACGAAAAAGGGGGTATCCGTTCGGGATGCCCCCTTTTTATTTCCTACTCAAAAATTATTTGTAAAAGAAGTATACATATGATAGCCCTTATTACCGATGAATAGTATGAGGAAAACAATGAAAACAGGGCAGTCTGATCGAGAGGGCCCCTGGTCCCCATACTGAAAAAATGAAAAAAACCGGATCGAAACTCGTTTTACCTAATTCGCTCAGGGATCAGTATCTCTTTGAGGACATTATCTCCCTGCAGGGTGATATTAATATGGGAGTAAACGAACTCGATCTCTCAAAAATTTCCTTTATCGAGCCCTACTCCATGCTGTCGCTGCTCCATATCGGAAGGAATTACCTCCGGAGCAGCGGTGAGCGGATGAGCCTGGTGAACATCCCGATCCCGATACACCAGTACCTGCACCGCATGGATTTTTTCAAGGCCAACGTTTTTAACCTCAGGGACACCCTTAATAGCAGTCTTTTACTGAAGAGAAGCGCTTTCAGCAGGCGGGTCATCGAGATTATCGAAATCCCGAACAAGGAACGGGAAAGCGTCATGGTAATCTCCCGGATATTGTCCATTTTCAGGAAGCGCGCTGTTCATATCTTGAAGTACTGGATGTCAGACACCATCGTTGATTTTTTCGTTACGGTCATCTCCGAGCTCTGTCAGAACATCTTTGAGCACAGCCTCGATTCAGGATTTATCGCCATGCAGACCTATTCGGTGGGCAACGAGAACATCGTTCGGCTGGTAATTTCAGATTCCGGTATCGGCATACGCGGCAGTTTCGAACAGCGCAGCGACGTTGTTTTCGATACACCCTCCCGGCTCATTGAAATGGCCCTCACAACCCCTATTTCGAGCAAGAGGGAATTCGGGTACGGCCTCTGCCAGGTCAATACCATAGTGGAAAAACTGAAGGGGACCCTGTTCATCAGGTCGGAGAATGCCCTCGTACGGCCATGTATCATAAACGCCAGGCCGG
>CAZEPS010000109.1:0-13724 GCA_964514165.1 uncultured Leptospirales bacterium | reverse complement strand
TTGCTCATTCCGTACCAGTTTGACGGCAATATGGTCTTTTCTTCCTTAAGATTTTCCTTGCCAGGCTCATACAGGGCGATGGTGGAAAGGAATATCAACGGCACTTTTGCCTTTTCGTTTGATATGAGCATGTTAAGCATGGTATGGACATTGCTCTTAAAGTCATCAATGGGATTTTGCTCAGACTGCCAGACCGAGGGCTGGCCGGCAAGATGGATGATCGCGTCATACTGCTGCCCTATGGCAATTGTATGTTCAGACAGATCGAGTTTTCTATGGCTGTAGCGGGTGTCTTCGAAATGCGCGTCCACCATGTCAATACCATGAATAGTTGTATCCTTCTCATTAGAGAGAAAATAATGCACCAGGTGATTGCCGACAAACCCGGCTGTTCCTGTTATGAGAATTTTTTTACCTGCCATATTTTTTTATTTTTCTGATGTTTTTAAAGAATTTTACAGTTTCGCTGAACACGTTGAGTTTCGATTCACCGACTCTCCGTTCTATGTAAATGGTGTCAATCTCTTTGATTTTCGTACCGGTTTGGTTTGCGAGATAGAGGATCTGGACAAGCATGATATTTCCCTCGGTTATCAGGTGCGGCTCAATCCGATCCCAGACCTCATGGCTGATAATACGAAAATTGTTCGAAGAGTCTATCACCGGCAGATGAAGATACCATGTAATCACCCTTCTTCCAACGAAGCTTGCCAGCCTGTTTAAAAAGGGCTTGCCCCGGTAGGTGCTTTTTTTCAGATACCGGGAGCCCACGACAATCAGATTATCCTGGTCATTACTGCTGCTGAACTCTTCAATAAGTCTTTTTAGATCAACAACACGGTGGGCAAGATCGGAATCCATGTGGATTATCCTGTTATACGCGGCCTGGTTCGTGCCGTCCACGATAGCCGAGGCCAGGCCCCGTACGTTTTTTCGCACGTTTATGGTAACGGAATGTTTTTCAGCCTGGAGTTCCCTGACAAGTTCCACGGTCCCATCATTGCTGTTGTCGTCAACGATATGGATTTCGTAATTGCGAATTTTATTATCCTCGAACATATGGACAAGCTCGGGAAGGAGTTCCCTGAGGTTGACATGCTCCCTGAACGTGGGAAGAATGACTGAATACCCGTCCTTATATTTTTTCATCTGGGCCTCGTGATATTATCTCATGGTTACCAGATACGCGCCGCTGATTACCAGGGCCAGGCCGATAAAGTAAGTCGGGCCTGTTTTTTCGTTTAGAAAAATTACCGCAAGTATCGTTGTAAGGATTGCCCCGAAGCCGAGAGACATGGGAAAGGCCACCGTCAGCCTGATTTTTGCCAGTGCTATCGTGTAAAAAATTAGTGATGTCCCGAAACACCCGGCCCCAATGAGAAAGAACAGTATCTTTCGTGTCGATATCTCAATAATCAGGGAAGAGTTTTTGATCATGAAGTGGGCCACGCTGTTCAGCACAATTGCCACTCCCAGAGAACCCCAGTGAATCATCGCGCACCTTCCAGTTCTATTATTTTTTCTGCGGCGGTTTTACCGCTGTTAAGGGCCGTCCCCGTGGATGAAAGTTCGGGATAGGTCGTATAAATTCCGGCAAGGAAGAGATTGTCCAGTGTCTGGACGGGAGGGTTCTCGTAGTTCCTGTTAAAGATGGGAGATGTCCCGGTTACTTTTGAAAGGTGGGACCAGTTAAACCGAACTTCCCTTCCCACCATGTCGGAGAGATCGTTCCTGCATGCTTCAGTAAAATCTTCGTCGCTCATATTATATTTTTTGTACTGGACATTCTGAAAACAGTTAATGACGCTTTCGTCCTTTTCATTTATAAGTGTCGGGTTTAGATTGTCCAGGCGGAAACAGGCTCCGAAAACTTTCCTTGGACTCAGGGCTACAGTCCAGTAGTCATTGAAGGTTTCACTGTCGACTCCCGCGACAATGTTGTAGCTTGAAATATAGTCTATTTCGCAGGCCTTTTCCAGGGATTCAATCGATGTATCACCTTTAAGCACTCTCCTCAATTCGGGAGGCCAGATTGTTGACACGTAATAATCGAAACCGTACTTTTGATCTTTTACCGTAATGGATTCAATTTTATTATTTGTCACGGTAATTTTTTCTATCGGTGCTTCGGTAATGATTGTCCCCTGGCGTTCTTTTATTATTTCGATCAAACTTCCGGTGATTAAGTCTGTCCAGCTTGCATCGGGAATGTACCCGAACTTCGTTTTGGCTTCTCGCTTGTGGAGGCGCATGCCAAGCCACGAGGCGCTCATCTCTTCAGGGGACAGCCCGTACTTAATGTCAACGAGAGGCTCGAACACGGTTTCATAGATTTTCCTGTTACCCCATTTGAGAACAAGATCCTTTACTGATAGTTCCTGCATATCGTCCCATTTCGGTTTGATGAGACATCGTATACCGAAATACACGAACCATGCCTTGTCTATTAACGACATTTCTCTACATATCAGCAGGTCAAGGGGATTTGAAAGATCAAGAATCGAGCCGTTCAGATAGAACTTTATGCTGATATTCGACCACCTCACCCTGTCAATGAGTCCCAGATAGTCGAGGTATTCCCTGAGATACCGGTCGGTTCCAACAATATGGTGATAGGTTTTCGGTATGACGCGACCGTCGGGAAGTTCAAAACTTGACGCTACGCCCCCAAGATCCTCGTTCTTTTCAAACAGGGTTACGTCAAAATTGTTTCGTAAAAGGTGTTCCGCAGCTGCGAGGCCGCTGAAACCTCCTCCAAGAACGGCAACTTTTTTCTTCATACCGTAACCGCGCCGATAAATAGTTTAATGCCTGGATTATGATTTACTATGGAAAGCTGTTCCTGTATTGTTTCTAAACAATAAACAGGCTCAACTCCTGAAATACTTATCCGATTTTGAATTTTAATTTCAGTAAGTACCCTACAATCGGGGTATCCTGTCAAGAAGATTAACAGGGTAGTAAAAGTATGGTTACCGGCAGGGGATGACCGTGGCAGGGTTCATTTTTTCGGTAAAAACATTTTCCAGCCCGGGGGCCATATGTTTATTACAGTCTTGTTCTCGTCGTTTTTCCATTTTTTGACCTCCTCTTCCCAGACCGGCCATTCCCGTTCGTAGATTGCTTTTGCGTAATAGTCTTTTATTCCTACAGTGAGGGAACTCAATAAAAGGATAATGGACAACAGCGATATAATATGATTCTTAATACCGTATATCAGTATCGGGCCTGTCATGAACAGGATAAAAATGACATTGGATACATAATAGTAACGCTGTCCTGGAAACGCATAAATCATAATCCATTTCGGGGGCTGCATTGGTATGTAAATGCCTGCCGATAAGACAATAATAGCTGCGATAAAAATGACATGTATGTCTTCATAAGCAGTTTTTATATTTTGAGAAACGGGTATGTGATCTGAATTCTTATAGATGTACCGCGAGAAAAATATATATACTGCTAACAGTGAAATGAATATCACGGCTCCAGTGAAATGAAAAACTGTGCCTCCTCCTTCTTTCAGACCAGTTAAAAAGGCAGCATGTATATTGGTTATATTAGTTCCGAGTAGAGGGAGAATGACGTTATTGTTCCAGTGAAGAAAGGCGAATTCCGTGAAACTGATACCGCTGAAACGGCCCTGGGCACTGCTGTTTGCCGCGTTATTGAGAAATATGGCACCTTGAGTTATAAAAGCCGCGGTAAGGACGGTTGTTTGAATAAACCGTTCTTTTTGTTTTCCTCTCCATGTTTTAAATGCGTACAAGGGTACCATGTATATTGACATGACACCTGAAAGGCCCCCTGTAAATAGAATAAACCTGGAAAACCATTTTTTTACCTGTGAGAGTTCTGTCACAGGTTCCAGGAGAATTAAAAAGGTGATTAGACCCAGGAAGAACTGGGACGAAGCGCTGCAGAGCCAGATTTCCGCATTGGGGAGGGCGTAGAGAAGTATCAGTGAAACGAATGCCTTTGAAAACCGGTCGTGCCATAACACACTCTTGCCAGTGGCGACAACCACAAAGGGAATGATCTGAACAACAAATGCACTCCCCATGGTCACATAGGGAACGTGTATAAGGGGAACAAATGTGGAAATATATGACGCGAGGTTTGCATAAAAGTTCAGGTAACCGAAATAATACGCATCAAAAAGGGAGCTGAAACCGTTGGCGAATGCCCCGGCCAGGTATACCGAACCCTCTTCAGCCCATATTCTCGGGTGTTGTAACAGATAAGGTACCCGGGTCAGGATAATTAATGCAGGAATGATAATAACCGGGTATTCCAGGGGAAGAGAATTTACTTTTTCCCGGAACCGGGAAAAAACAGTAACGATTGTAGAACCGGTATATTTCATATCAGTGCCTTTCGAGTAACTGGTCTTTTGGTATTTCTAACTCTCTGTCTCTGGTTATCTGCAATAGCAGCCTGCGTATAATCGTTACTTTGAATTCACAGAAGATAGAGTTCGCTGTCGGTAAGAATCGAGAAACCGGCCTTTTCGAGTATCTTTTCCGTGTGGGTGACATTGTCAACCTGGAAGATAAACACGGCCCTGCTGGTTTCGTGGATGGTAAAGCCGTAGGCGTCTTCGACGTTGATGTTCTCTTTTGCAAGGATTGCCGATGCCTGATGGAGCCCCCCCGGCCTGTCCTCGATTTTCACCGCCACGATGTCCTTCAGGGCGGCGGTGATGCCGTTTTCGTTGAGGGCATTTGCCGCGTCAACGGGCCGGTCCACGAGCATCTTGATTATGCCGTAATCCCCGGAATCGGTGATGGTTATGGCCCGTATGTTTATATCCCGCTCTTCGAGAACCGCGGTTATTTTTTCTATCTTGCCCGGCTTGTTTTCTGCGAAAATAGATATCTGCTGCGGCATGGCATCCTCCCTTTTAAACTTTTCTGGGGAATCATAGTTCCCTGTTGTCGATGACCCTCACCGCCTTGCCGGTGCTCGGTGGCAGGGATCCCGGCTCGAGGAGTTCTATCCTGGGGGTTACGACAATCAGGGCCCGGAGCTCCTCCACGAGTTTTTTCTCGAGCTGCTTTAACTGTTTCAGGTCGCCGTGGAACATCTTTGAGTAGAGTTCCACCCGGATGTGAATTCGATCCAGGTTGTTTTCCCGTGACAGAACTATCTGGTAATTGTTCCCTACCTCCGGCACCTTCATGAGAACCGATTCGATCTGCGAAGGGAAGATGTTCACCCCGCCGACGATGAGCATGTCGTCGGTCCTCCCCTTGATGCGGCCGATCCTTCGGTGGGTCCTGCCGCAGGGGCACGGCTCCGGGATGATGCGGGTCAGGTCCCGGGTGCGGTAGCGGAATATCGGCATGGCCTCCCGGTTTATGTGGGTCAAAACCAGTTCACCTTCGTCGCCGTCCGGGACCGGTTCGCCGGTGTCCGGGTTTATGACCTCGACGATGTAAAAATCCTCCCAGATGTGCATGCCGTTTTTTTCTTCGCATTCGAAGGCGACACCGGGGCCGTTCATCTCAGACAGGCCGTAGGAATTGTAGGCGTCGATCCCCCACTGCTCTTCGATCTTACGACGGGTCTCCCCGGTGTAGGGCTCGGCACCGAGATAGGCCTTTTTCACCGTCAGGTCGCGGGGGTTTATATCGTTCTCTATGATCACCTCCACCAGGTGGAGGGCGTAACTCGGGGTTATATGAATGACCGTACTGCTGAAATCCATCATGAGCTGAATCTGCTTCAGGCTGTTTCCCGTTGCCGAGGGAATGACCATGCACCCGAGGCGCTCCGCCCCGTAGTGGAGCCCGAGGCCACCGGTGAAGAGGCCGTAACCCATCATATTCTGGAACACGTCGTCGCTGGTGGTGCCGGTTGCCGCCATGCACCGTGCCACCAGGCCGGCCCACTCGCTGATGTCCTTCGCGGAATAGAATATGACCGTGGACTTGCCGGTCGTGCCGGACGACGCGTGCATGCGCACAATCTCACCTCTCGGAATGACTGCCATGCCGTCAGGGTAGCTGAGGCGGAGGTCGTTCTTCGTAGTGAATGGCAGGTCTTTCAGCTGATCGAGGACTTTTATCCCTGATGTATCGACACTGTTCTCTTTGAAAAGCTTCCTGTAGTAGGGTGACCTGTCAGCATCAGCAACCGCCCTGGCAAGACGTTCCCCCTGCAGTTTTTCCAGGTCTTTTCTGTCAATGGTTTCTATCTCTTTGTTCCAGTACATGCCCGGTCCCCGGTGTTTATTAATTTTTCAAAAGTTCCATTATGCGGTCGAAGTCGTCGAGGGAATAGTAGCTTATCTCGATTCTTCCCTTGTTCCCGGAATGTTTAATCTCCACCTTGGTGCCGAGAATAGACTCCAGGCCCTCTTCCATTTTGCGTATGTGAGGATCTTTAGGAGGCTTGGCCGGGGCGGCGTCCCCCCCCTTTTCAGTAATCTCGCCGGCCCGCTGCTCCAGGGCGCGGACCGAAAGCCCCTTATTGACGGTTTCCCTGTAGAGCTCTTTCTGACTGGAACCCTTCAGGGAGAGGAGTATCTTGGCGTGGCCGATGGTGATGGTCCCCTCGGACAGCCCTTTCTGCATCTCGTCCGGGAGATTCAAAAGACGGAGGAGGTTGGCTATGGTGGCCCGCTCCTTGCCGACCTTTTTTGCTATTTCCTGCTGTTTCATCTTGAAACGGTCCGCCAGCACCTGGTAGGCCTTCGCCTCTTCTATCGGGTCAAGGTTTGAACGCTGGATGTTTTCTATGAGGGCGAAGGTAAGGTTCTCGATCTCGCCGGTTTCGATTACTATCGCCCTGATCTTTTTCAGCCCGGCGAGCTTGGTCGCCCTGAGCCTCCGTTCGCCGGCAACCACCGTGAAGTTCTTGCCGGTCTTTCGCACGATTATCGGCTGGAGCATGCCGACCTGCTGTATCGAGTCTGCCAGGGCTGAAAGTTCCTCTTCGTCGAAATGCTCCCTCGGCTGTTCCGGGTTTGGTTTTATCTTGTTAACCTCGATCTCGACAATCCGGTCCACCGCCTCGGTGATGCCCTTTTCAAGCTCAGTGGCCGGACTGGAAGATGTCGAGATTATCGCTTCGAGTCCTTTGCCCAGGGCCTTTTTAGCCATTGTTCAACACCTCTACGGCGAGCTGCTCATAGGAGACGCTTCCCGCGCTTGATTTATCGTATAGTCCTATCGGTTTCCCGAATGATGGTGCCTCGGAAATCTTCACGTTTCTCGGGATGATTGTGGAGAAGACTTTGTCCTTAAAAAACTCCTTCACGTCTTCCACGACCTGCTGGGAGAGGTTGGTCCGTGAATCGTACATGGTGAGTACGACCCCCTCGATGATGAGGTTACGGTTCAGATTTTCCTGGACCCTGGCGATAATGCGGAGGAGCTGGTTCAGACCCTCCAGGGCGTAATACTCGGTCTGGAGGGGGATGAGCACCGAGTCGGCGGCCACCAGGCTGTTCAGGGTCAGTATCCCGAGGGAGGGGGGACAGTCGATGAAGATATAATCGAAATCGGCGCGGATCTCCTTTATGGCCTCCCGGAGGATGAATTCCTTGTTCTGCATTTCGAGCATGTCAATCTGGGCCCCGGAAAGATGGATGTTGGACGGGATGATGTAGAGATCCTCAAAATCTGTCTTGAACAGGGCGTCCGTTATCGGTATTTCGCCGATGAGGACCTCGTAGATGGTGGTTTGGATGTCCTCGGCGTTGACCCCGATGCCGAAACCGGCATTCGCCTGGGGGTCTATGTCGATGATGAGGGTCCTCTTCCCCTTTTCTGCGAGGAAGGCCGAAAGGTTTACGGTGGTCGTCGTTTTTCCCACTCCCCCTTTCTGATTCGAAACAGATATGATGCGTCCCATGAAACCGTCCGTTTGTCAGTATTCTCCTTTTTTTGTGCTCCAGATGCGCGGATTGTACGCAGGTTCTCATTATTTTGATTGATGATATACTGAAATTACGGGGTAGGGGTATCCGTATCAACTCTTTTTTAAGGATTTGACCATTAATGCCCGGTTCAGTCCGGTCACGGGGGATTCAACCGGGTTCTTCCATGTACTGAGCCGCCACGTCAAGGACATCATAGACCGTAGGGAACCGGATTCCCGGGACCTGAGATAAACGATGAGATGCGGGAGTTTAAACCCCGGCTCGTCAATACGGCGAAGACAATATTGAAGAGATGACCGTAAACTAACGGTAGAAGCCCCTTCGCTCCGGGAAGAATATCCGCCATATTGCCACAATGATCAGCAATATGAGGAAAGCGACCGCCCCGATCATCACTTTCTTGAAATGTGGGATCACCTTTTTCCCGTGGGCTGAAATTAGCGCGTAAGACCCGAACCGTTTCCCTGAGGCGGGGTATACCTTCACGTAGCATACCTGTTTTCCCGGGGAATCGATCTCTATCTCGTAGTAGTTGCGGTAATTGTCAAGGGACTGCATAATGGCGAAATCGCTGTCAAGTATGTCAACCTGGCAGGGGTCTTTCTCTGAGATGAAATAGAGGGTGTTGTGCCCGCCGTACAGGTGTAAATAGTACATCCGGGTGTTCTCCCTGTCATGCACCGCGTCCGCGAACCGGGCAGTTACGTTCTGCTCCCAGCGATCAGCCCTGCCTTCGAGTGTTTGTATGAGGCTGTTCCGTGCCACGCGGTAGATGTTGAAACGCCTGAAGTCGCTGAACACGGTGCTGTGATAGCTTGTGTACAGGATCTCTCCCCGCTTTTTTTTCATTATAACGCTTATCGGACCCTTTTTCACCCCCCGGGGTGTTTCATACTCGGCCTCGGCCAGGACCTCTGCCCCGGATACCGCCCGCAGGGCGATCCAGCCGGGATGTGTCATGTACAGGGCGTAATCTTTTTTCATGCAGAACCGGGCAAGGTCGGCCCTGAGTTCCGCTACGATTCGTCCCGGGATTCCCATATAGGGGAAGTTATGGTGGAATTTCAGGATCGGGTAGGCCTTCTGCAGATAATCATAGGCGTACCCCGAAAAGTATGCCGCTCCGCCCTTTTCGATAAACCGCCGTATATTTTCCGCGATGAGTTCGTCATTCGGCTCGTGGTAGGTCGGGTTCAATGAAACGGACTGTATGTTGCGCCGGCTGGTGTAGACCTTCAGTTCACTTTCAACCGGGGGTTTCATCCCGCAGGGGAAAAACATGGCGTGGTATTTTACATAGATGTCTTTTTTTTCGAGATCCCTGAAGGAGATTTCGTCAAAAGGGATGTGGAATGCCTTCAGGACCAGGTCAACCGTGTCATACTTGCCCTTGACCACGGCAACATCGGCCCCGGTTCCGGGAACAGGGATACTGATCGCGAGGAGGATAAATATGATGGTGAATATTTCTTTCATGTATGTATTGTAATGCTGAAAACAACTCACGATTCGCTGTCACGTACCCTTATAAAACGGCGCTGCTACGTCAAGAAATATACCTTCCCTGGCAGATAAAATGGCGGCTGAAATGATACTCCATGTATTTTCTACCAGCCCCTGAATGTTTTTCATACCAGCTAAAAAGTATTTAAAAAAGCTGCATTGCAGGCGCCGGAAATTTACTGCCGGGATAAAACGTGTTTGTGAAACTGCGCATCAGTTCAATAATGATAAAATACATGAATATATGCGCATATATTCATTAAAGCTTGAAATCATTCATCTGTATTAGTACCTTGTGTTTGAGGATGCATTAATACAGGTAAAAGGTGCTGAGTTGTGAACAGGAGCTTGATACCGGCGGATACGAATCTTCACCAGCTGGCGGATTTTTTTAAGATATTCGGGGACTATACCAGGGTCCGGATTATCTATCTCCTCACAAAGGGGGAGATGACAGTCCATGGCATCGCCGGTTCCCTCGGGATGGAGCAGTCCGCCATATCACACCAGCTCCGTATCCTGAAGCAGGCGAGGCTGGTGCGGTACAGCCGCAGCGGAAGGTGGAAGCGCTACAGCCTGAGCGACAGCCATATCGAGAGGATCCTTTCCCAGGGGCTGAAGCATCTTGCTGAATAGGACTTGTTTATCGAGCGATGGTGGAGCATAACGGAAATAATGACAACTGTACCCATCACGGCAACGATCACTCCCGCGGCCATTCTCATGGAACCGTGAGAAACAGGAAGAAGTTCGCTGTCACCATCGTGCTGAACGCGTGCATTACCCTGGCCGAATTCATCGGCGGGTTTCTTTCAGGAAGCCTCGCCCTCGTATCTGACGCCTGGCACAACCTGTCAGACGTGCTGTCCCTGATTCTCGGCTACGCCGGGGAGCGGGTTTCCGGGGCGACCCCGTCCAGGAAGTTCTCCTTCGGCCTGAAGCGCTTTGAGGTCCTCATCGCCCTGGTGAACTCCCTGAGCCTCATAGCCATCGGGGGGTATATCGTGTACGAGGCGGTCTCGCGATTCAAAAATCCGGAACCGATTGATATCGCCATCATGATACCGGTCGCCTGTATCGGTCTCGCGGGCAACGTCATCTCGATACTGGTTCTCGGGGGGAGCAGGAATGAAAACCTCAACCTGAAAGCGGCCTTTCTCCACCTTCTTTACGACGCGGTTTCATCGGTGGCGGTCATCGGGGCCGGTGTCATCATGTATTTTACCGGGTACGTCTGGATTGACCTTGTCATAAGCCTGTTAATCGTGGTGATGATTGTGTGGAGCACGACCGGGGTCGTCTTCCAGGCCCTGAATATCTTTCTCCAGGGGACCCCGTCACACATCGATTCGGACGAGGTTTACCGGGACATCCTGGACGTTCCCGGTGTTGGTGACATCCACGGCCTCCACGTCTGGTCCATCAGCTCCCGGGAGGTATTCCTTTCGTGCCACATAACCATCCCCGTTCTCATGAAGGATGTCAATACCGACACGATTATATCACGGGTCAACCGGATGCTCGAGGAGAGGTATGACATCACCCACACCACGCTCCAGGTCGAGCGTGACATGCTCTGTGACCCTGACGCCAGCGGCTGCTGCCGGTAGGGGTCATCCGATCTTATTGCAGCTCTCTTTCAGCTTCGCGAGGACCTCGGAGAACTCTTCCCGCTTCTTTCTCTCCTTTTCGATGACCTCTTCCGGGGCCTTACCGAGGAACTTTTCGTTGGCGAGCTTTCCCTCCACCTTCCGGAGTTCTGTTTCCACGCGGGAGATCTCCTTTTCGAGGCGGGCCTTCTCTTTGTCAAAGTCGATGAGCCCTTTCAGGGGAATGTAGATCTCAACCTCGGGAAGCACAGCCGACGCGTCAGTGCTGTCCGGTTCGTATGACGGGTCAACGGTCAATTCGTTCACCCTGGCCAGGGCCCTGAAATCGACCGTTTCCCTTTCTATGAGGGTTCGGAGGGGTTTGCTTTCGGTCTTGAAAACCACGTCAGCCTTCTTGTCCGGGGGGATGTTCATTTCGCCGCGGACGTTCCGAATCTTGTACACGATCTCCTGGAACAGGGCAGCCTCCTTCATGTCCTCGGGAAAAGAAAATGAAGGATTTTTCTTCGGCCACTCCGACACCATGATCCGGGTATTCTCGTCACCGGTTATCTTGTCCCAGATCTCCTCGGTGATGAAGGGCATGAAGGGATGGAGCAGCAGGATGGAGTGCTTCAGCACATGAAAGAGCACCTGCTTCGCAGTCTCTCCCGATTTTTCCATGCCCGATTCACTGGAATAGATCCGCTGTTTGGTGAGCTCCAGGTACCAGTCGCAGAAGTCGTGCCACCAGAAATCATAGATGGCGTGGGCCGCGTCGTTGAACTTGTACTCCTCGAGCCCTCTGGTCACCGCCCCGATGGTGTCGTTCAGGCGGTGGAGTATCCACCGGTCGAAGTGTTCCAGGTCGTCCTGCGCGAGTTCCGCCGGGGTGAAGCCCTCCCCGAGGTTCATAAGGATGAACCTGGTGGCGTTCCATATCTTATTGCAGAAGGCGCGGTACCCTTCGACCCGCTTCTCGGAGAAGACGATGTCTCTCCCCTGGGCCGCGAAGATGGCCAGGGTGAAGCGGAAGGCGTCGGTGCCGTACTGGTCCATGACCACGAGAGGGTCTACCACGTTCCCCCGGGATTTGCTCATCTTGAAGCCCTCCTCGTCGCGGATGAGGGCGTGGATGTACACGTCACTGAAGGGCTCTGACCCCATGAACTTCAGTCCCATCATGATCATCCGGGCCACCCAGAAGAAGATGATGTCGAACGCGGTCACGAGCACGCTCGTGGGATAGTACTTTTTCAGTTCCGGGGTCCCGTCCGGCCACCCGAGGGTGGAGAAGGGCCAGAGCCCGGAACTGAACCAGGTGTCGAGGACGTCTTCGTCCTGTTTGAGGTTCTTCGAGCCGCACTTTTCGCACGCATCAGGGTCTTCCGCCTTTACGGTAATATGCTCGCAGTCCAGGCAGTGGAACGCGGGAATCCGGTGCCCCCACCAGAGCTGGCGGGAGATGCACCAGTCGCGGATGTTGTACATCCAGTCGAAGTAGGTCTTCTCCCAGTTCTGCGGAACGAAACGGATTTTTCCCTCTTTTACGGCCTTTATGGCCTTGTCGGCCAGGGGCTGTATCTTCACGAACCACTGCTTCGAGAGGTAGGGCTCGATGACCGTGCCGCACCGGTAGCAGTGTCCCACGGAGTGGTCGTGTTTTTCGATCTTTTCGAGGAGGCCCTTCTCTTTCAGGTCTTCGACGATTTTTTCCCTCGCCTCGAACCGGGGCATCCCCTGGTACTGTTTGCCGTTTTCGTTTATGACGGCGTTCTCATCCATGATGATGATTTCTTCCAGGTTGTGGGCCTTTCCCATCTCGAAGTCGTTCGGGTCGTGGGCCGGGGTCACCTTAACGAGGCCGGTGCCGAATTCCCGGTCAACGAACTCGTCGGGCACCACGGGAATTTCACGTTCCATGAGGGGGAGGATGACGGTTTTCCCGATCAGGTGCCTGTACCGCTCGTCCTCCGGGTTTACCGCGATCCCGGAGTCGCCGAGCATGGTCTCGGGCCGCGTCGTGGCAACGGTGATATGTCCCCCTTCGCCGTCCGGATACTTTATGTACCAGAGATGCCCTTCCACGTCACGGTACTCGGTTTCGATGTCGGAGAGGGCGGTCTCGCACCGGGGGCACCAGTTGATGATACGGTACCCCTGGTAGATGAGCCCCTCTTCATACAGGGTAGCGAAGACCCGGTGGACCGCTTTTGACAGGCCCTCGTCCAGGGTGAAGCGCTCGCGTTCCCAGTCGAGGGAGCAGCCGAGCCGTCTGAGCTGGCCCGTTATCTGCCCCCCGGAATGCTCCTTCCATTCCCATACCCGCTCCTCGAATTTTTCCCTTCCGAGGTCGTACTTGGTCTTCCCCTCTTCTTTGAGGAGCCGCTCCACCACGTTCTGGGTGGCGATACCGGCGTGGTCCATCCCGGGCATCCAGAGTGCGGACCTGCCCTGCATCCGCTGCCACCGGACGAGTATGTCCTGGAGGGTGTTGTTCAGGGCGTGGCCCATGTGGAGGTTGCCTGTCACGTTCGGCGGCGGTATGACGATGGTATAGGGTTCTTTTCCGTCGCTGACGTCGGCGTGAAAGTGTCCTTCCTGCTCCCAGGTGCGGTACCACTTCTCTTCCACGTCTTTCGGGTCATATGAGGGGCTTAATTCCATTGAAACTTCCGTGAGTTATAAGTTTTTCATGAGAGGCGTGATGCACCTCTCATTCAGAAACCATGAAAATGCATACT
>CAZEPS010000108.1:0-13841 GCA_964514165.1 uncultured Leptospirales bacterium | reverse complement strand
TACATTTTTTTTAAACAGGTTCCCTTATAATAGAACTGTAAGTGCTGATTAAAACAGTAGTCTAAAATCTACAAATATAAGCTATGATCGTTAAAAAATGTAGCGGAAAGAGAGCGAGAATATACGAATTCTATTCCAGCTATTTAATATGATCTGCCCTGTGTCATAAATAATGAGACCGTTAAGATGGGGTAGAAATCAGTATATACCTTGGTATATCTGATAGAATTAATTGGGGAATTTTCATGAAGAAAAAAAGGGTATTGAAAGTTAAACTGTTCGTATATTAGTTTCCAGGATTCTATCGCCCCACCTCGTTGATGAGACGGCCCAGGTTCTGGTCGTGGGTAGTGATGGTCTTCTGGTTCGCCTCGTAGCTCCGCTGGACCTCAATCATGTCCACCATCTCCCGGACGATGTTGACGTTCGATTTTTCCAGGAATCCCTGGACCACCTTCAGGTTTTCCGGGGGCAGGGGCGGGCCGGAATATTCGGTTTCCCGGTACATGGAGTCCCCCTCCTTCTTGATCTCCCGAATGTTTTCGAAATCGACGAGCTTCAGCCGATCGATAACAATCGGATCGCTCCAGTCGTTGGTGTCGAGGCCCACAACGTCCAGGGGATCGTCTGAGATGGCGCCGTTTATGATTACCTCGCCCCGCTCGTTGATGAGGAAATTGTTCTCCTGGACCCTGATGATACCGTTTTCGCCGAGGACCGGGTAGCCGTTGTGGTTCATGAGGATCCCGTCCTGGTTGATGGTGAAGGCGCCGTTTCGGGTATACCGCTCACCCCGCTCTGTCTGGAGGGCGAAGAAACCCCGGCCCTCCAGGGCCAGGTCGAAATCGTTCTCTGTCCGCATGAGGGAACCCTGTTCGAAACGGGTGTACACCTCGTTCACCTCGACACCGGTGCCGAGCTTTCCGACGATGGGCATCGTGTCGTAGGAGCCGGCCGGGGTCACCCCGAGGCCGCTCTCGTTTATCCGCCGTATGAGCATGTCGGGAAAGGCCTTGAACAGGGTCAGGTCTTTCTTGAAGCCGGTCTTGTTGACGTTTGCGAGATTGTTGGCCACGACGTCAAGCCGCGACTGTTGCGCGATCATGCCGCTCGCGCCGGTGTATATGCCCCGTATCATGTGACTCCCCGTAAGAGTAAAGTCAGGGTTTTCCCCCTGCTACCCTTTTAATATCGGCACCGAGGGCGGATAACTTTTCCGATAATTTTTCATAGCCCCGGTCGGCGTGGTAGATGCGGCGGATCTCCGTGGTCCCTTCGGCCTGGAGTGCCGCCAGGACCAGGGCCGCCCCGGCCCTGAGGTCTGACATCATGATCGGGGCGGCTGAAAGGCGGGATATGCCTTTTGTGATAGCGACGCTCCCTTCTATGGTGATGTCCGCCCCCATGCGGCGGAGTTCGCCGACGTGGGTGAAGCGGTTTTCAAAAATAGTCTCGATTATAACGCTGATTCCCGGTATGGTGGTGGCGAGGGACATGACCGGGGCCTGGAGGTCCGTGGGAAAGCCCGGGAAGGGAAGGGTCTTGATAATAGCTCCGGCGAGTTTTTTCCCGGGGGCTATGGATATCCAGTCATTCCCCAGATCGAGGGTGAATCCCATCTCGGCGAGGACCGCTGTCAGGGCACCGACGTGGTCAGGGACGGCTTTCCTGATGGTGAGCTCTCCCCGGGTGACGGCCCCGGCCAGGAGGAAGGTACCGGCCTCGATGCGGTCTGGCATGACAGCGTACTCAACGGGCCTGAGTTTTTTTACGCCTTCGATGACAATCCGTTCCGTGCCGAGACCCGATATTTTCGCGCCCATTTTGTTGAGGAAATTGCCCAGGTCGACGACGTCCGGCTCCATGGCGCAGTTTTCCAGGACCGTTGTGCCCCCGGCGAGGACCGCGGCCATCATGATATTGGCGGTGGCCCCGACTGATATCTTACGCATGGTGTACTCGGCCCCGGCGATCCGGTTCGCCTTGGCCTTCACGTACCCGTGCTCCAGTTCTATGGTGGCCCCCAGGGCCTCGAACCCGCTCAGGTGGATGTCGATGGGCCGCTCGCCGATGGCGCACCCCCCGGGGAGGGAAACATCCGCCTCGCCGCACCGCGCCAGGAGGGGCCCCATGACGTATACCGAGGCCCGCATGGTCTTGACCAGCTCGTAGGGAACCTCGTTGTTTTTTATCGATGTGACCCGTATTTTGAGGGTATTGGTATCGCCCTGAAACTCGGTCTCGGCACCGAGGTACTCGATTACCCTGATAATGGTTCGTATGTCCTTCAGGTCCGGAACGTTACGCAGGACAGTTTCGCCCTCGGCGAGGAGGGACGCCACGATAATCGGCAGTGCCGCGTTCTTCGCTCCGGATATGGCGACGTCGCCGCGCAGTTTTTTCCCGCCTTTAATCGAATAGATATCCATCCTGTCATCCCCTTATTTATAGATAATATTAGTTTCATATAATGGATAGTATTTTCGGCAGGTTCTTATAGATTTCCTTGCCGGAATTCCGTCAAGATATTAATAAAACAGTGAGAATTTACCGTGAAATTGTTCAATTTTTTCGACAGACTGAACGGTGAAAGAAACTGACCTGTTTTGACGGGAGATGACAAAGAATTTCCCCGGCGCCGGCAGACGCTTATTTATGGAGCGGGATATATATGGTCCTGCCGGCGCGGAGTTTACGAGGGTCGGTTATGCCGTTAAACTGCATGATGGAACTTGTTTTTTTTTATATTTCCTGGCGATGGCGGATAAGCTGTCACCCTGCTTCACCCGGTAGGGGACAATCCGGGTGATTTCGTTCTTGTAGATTTTGTCCAGGTTGTTATCGATACTCTCCCTGACCCGTTCCGGGACCCGGAGGGTGTATTTTTGGTTCATCGGGGGTGTCATGTTGTGCACCAGTTCCGGGTTCAGTTCCCTGAGGGTTTTGATGGGGACCCCGGTCAAGGCGGACACGTCCTTGATGTTCACCGGCTGCTTGAAGACCACGTTGACTGTTTTTTCCTTATCAGGGACGGTTATCTCGTCCCTGATGCCGTAGAGCCGCTGGTTCTCGTAGATGAGCGCCAGGGCGATAAATCTCGGTACGTATTCGTAGGTTTCCTGGAGGAGCAGCCCGGAATCTCGGAGCTCCCATATGTCCTTCGCACCGGAACGGGTGACGGCACGGGAAACGTGTCCGCCGCCGCCATTGTAGGCTGCCAGGGCGAGACCCCAGGTACCGAACCGCTTATGGAGGTTCCTGAGGTGGGTTATGGCAGCTCCGGTCGATTTTTCGATATCGCGCCGTTCATCCACCCACCGGTTGTTCTGGAGGCCCAGGGGGGTGGATGTGTTGCTCATGAACTGCCATAATCCGACAGCGTGGCTTTTGGATACGGCGTAGGGGTTGAATCCGCTCTCGAGCAGGGGGAGCAGGGCCAGTTCTTTCGGGATGTCGCCGTTTTTCTCGAAGATCTCGTCGATTATGTCCTTGTAGAGATAGGACCTCTCAATGGCGCCCTTCACGTATTCCCGACCCGTGGTAAGGTATATGTAGATGTACCTGCGCACTTCTTTTTTCCTGGTTATGGAAAGGTCATCCATGGCGTCAAATATTCCCTTTCCCTCCATGGGAGGCAGGAAGAGGATGTCGTTGTCAGGGTCGAATTCCATGACCCTGCTCAATCCTTCCTGGCTGTATTCAACGTCTGAAAAGAGGTTGAACAGACCCCAGGAAAAGAGGTACCGGTTAAAACCGATAACAACCAGAACTATTGTTACCAGGATGATCCATCTGGTTAATTTCATGACTTATGTCTCAATTCCTTTCAAAATTTTCGGACAAATGAGTATATTACCCTCTAATCTGCAATAAATTTTTTTTTATTCAAAAAAAAATGTTGATTTTGATAAAAAAAGTGAAAAATTTCACACAAAATGAACGAATTGTTTATTTTTATTGCTCATTCTTACCGTATTTGTATAAGAAAATATCTGGATATATGTTTCTTTTTATTGCATAGTGTTACACGATATATCATGGCTGAAATGGTATGTGTTGCCAAGATATGATTCATGCAGGTGAACAATGACTGTTTATCATCTGTCCATATCCGATCACTGTATCGAAACCGAGGCGAAGAAGGAGTACCGGCGTCTCATGGACACGGTTTTTACCGGTGAGGGGAAAACTGAACATATTGAAGAAAAGATTGAACTGATTCATGAATTTCTTGAGACAAGCGATTTTCCCGCCCTCAGGGGTTCCAGCCAGGTGCTGGCCGGTCACCGTCCGGGGCAGGTAACGTTGTTGAAAGAGGGAAACAGTCCCGTTACAATTACAATTACTGAAAAATAGTTGTATTTTTTCGTTCAAATGTGTTTATGTACAGCCATAGGGTATATTATGGAAAGGCTTTTACTCTGGTACATAACAGATAATGATCATGGCAGGAAGCTAGCCGAAAGCATAAGGGGGCTCGGAGTGAACTGTCAGGTCATAGAGGGGTTTGATCTCTCCGGCGCGAATATCGTGGAACACGATATAAATATCTTTCTTATCGATATAGACCGGGGTAAACCGGAAGAAAACCTGGAACTGATAAAAAACGAACCCCGTATACAGGGGTACCTGAAGCTCTTCTTTCTGAAAAAGCGTGAAATAAACCGGCTGTCAAAAAAGTCCATCAATATATATCACCTCGAATTCATTTCCAAGCCGGTTTATACGAATGAATTCCTGCTTCTTTTAGAGAAGTCCATCATCGTGGAGCGGTACCGGGAGCTGATGAAATACATCTCCAAGGAGGCGGAGCAGAGGATCGAGATCTACGAAGGGATCATGGACATCAATCGGAAAGACGCCTTTATATCGGAAAAGGAGAAGGAGTCCTTCAGGAGTATTGTTAAATATGAACGAGATCTGATAAGCGAACAGGACAGGCTTAACAGGGTAATGAAGGATTTCACCCTGATGCGTCAAACCGAACTCTTTGATCTCAAAAGCAGAATCAAAGCCGAGGAACTCCTGGAGGAACTCAGGCGGAACGAACTCATGACCGGCCAGAGGGTGATAGATGCCCATGAATCTGTTCTTAATTACTCGACCCGGGAGCTCGAATCAGCGAACAGTATTATCGAAGCAAAGGACACCGTCGCGGAGATGAGCAGGAACGAGGCGATGAGTCTCAATGAGGAACTGCAGAGAGAGAAAGAGCTGAACAGGCTCTTTTCCGGGGAGATTGAAAAACTCCAGTCAGAGGTGGAGTCACTGAAGAAAAAAGTAAATAATAAGGATCAAAAAAACGAGAATTAATATATGGAATGGGAGAAGATTTTATCAGACGCGGTAAAGGACGGCAATATACGGGAACTCCATCTCCGAAAACTTCCGGTCCTTAAGACTACCACCAACTGGAACAAGGTTGATCTTCTCGGGTATATTGATCACCAGTTCAAGTATACGCATTACAAGGGAGGTCTGGTAAAACTTGACGGAAAGCTTTATTTCGTAAAAGACAGCACCATCAGGGCCCTGCAGGAATTCCTCAACTGGAAACTGACCAAAAAGATAAACGTAATTAAGGATTAAGGGTACACCGTTTAAAAAAAATGTGTTCCAATGGGAACCTCCGGTTTCATTAATAGTTTTTCATGAGAGGCGCGATGCACCTCCCATTCAGAAACCATGAAAATGCATACTCATGCATTTTCATGTTAGAGGTTGCCTTACGTATCCTCGTCGAACCTGGTAAAGAGGGATATGACCGCGTCCTTTTTGCGGGCGATCTTTACTATTTCATCGATGTATTCTTTTTTTATAATCACATAGTTATCGGAAATCTTTTCCAGGATTCCCTCCTTTGTTTTACCATAAAGAAGTTCATCGATAAATGACGGATGACTTGAACGGAGAAGTATGGGGTTTGAGAGATCAAGCTTTATGGTCTGTTTTGACCATTCCTGTATGAGGAAATTAAGGTTCTGAGGGAGCTCGTTTTTTGAATGAAGCATAAGAGTATCGATAAAATATTTTGAGGACATTCCCCGTTTATGGGCACGCACGATTGAGGATTTGCTTATCACCGCGTTTATGATGATATCATATTTAACGATGTCAGTATGTGCCAGGAGAAAATAGATTGAAACCGACGGCAGCTCCGAAACCGGTATCATCAGGGTAAAATCAGGATTAATATATATGCATTTGTGATATTCATGGTGAGGAGCGTAGGTCTCATCTTTGTTGATATGGGCCGCGTATTCCTCACCTATGTCTGAAAGCGTAAGGCTGTTACCATTGACGTTGATTATTCCCATGACGCAGAGAATGTTAAGCGCGTCATCGAGCTTCTTCAGGTACTCTTCCATTACAGATAGGAGCTCTTCTATGGTTTCTTTTTTTGAAGAATAGAACAGGTAGGTCAGAGCGGTAATGTGCATGAACATGATGGATACCGATTTTCTCTTTTTAATCAGATTAACCAGGTCGTTCAAGTGGCTCTGGGCCGGTATGTCCACCGGTGAAGAGAACAGGGGCTCCACGTCTTCGGTATTGTGAATCACCCTGAGTATTTTCTGCAGCAGTTTCTGCGGCTGTTCGATTACTTTCTGTATCCTGTGCAGGGATATATGGGCAATATCCTTATGCAGTACAAGGCATTTCAGGCGGTTCATGATAAAAAGTGAAAAATAGACGAGATATTCCGGAGATATATTTTTTCCAGTAACGTTCGATACTGCCATTAGCGACTGTGCCAGCCGCTTTATGTCAATTTTTCTGAATTCAGCCTGTTTTGTCAGGAAGAGGCCGAATGTTGATATGGTATCATAAGTGTTCAGGAGGTTTATAAGAGCAGTATACCTGTTTTCAGAAACAACTGCGGTTTCTTCATCCATGCTCTTCATCCTGTTCAGAATGTGGCATACAATTTCATCGCTTATTGTCAGATAGGTCGCCAGATCAACGGTTATGCTGTGGTAAACAATCAGTATTCCCTTTTGAAATAAGATGGGAAGTCTATTCTTAACGACCGTTTTCTGGAGGCGTTTTTTTATTGCGTCAAGGGTGACTATACATCCGGTTTTAATGATGTATTCCAGCAGTTCATATACATCATCGTTTTTCAGTTCGTCAATGAGTGAATCATTACTTATTTCATTGATCAGGGCGTCATTCACGTTTTTCAGGTGGTTTTTGATATCATCAGTTTCCACCAGGTGTATATACTCGGTTAGTTCTGTGATACCGTAGAGCTTGTCCATTTTATTGCTTAACAGCTGACGGTTTTTGATGGTATACACAAGTAGATTATGGACAAGATTCTCGGCATATTTCTCAATCACATCAATTGGTATCTGGAGCTGTTTTTCTATCTCGCCAAAGGTAATCCCGTCATTGCCCGAATACACCAGTTTAAGAATTCTCAGTTCATCAGTATGAAGCTCTGATAATATCTGGTCAATTCCGAAGATGGATAACAGGTGAGAAATAATATTACTGCTGGTCGCGCGTTTAATTTTTAAACGCCCAGCGAGCTCTTTTATCTTATCCTGTGGGATTTTTTTTATGACGTCGGTAATTTCTTTCATAAAAAAGTTGTAGACACTAAATAGTGGCTATTTTATATAGACGCATGTTTTTCTGCAATACATTTTGCAATATCTGAGAGTTCCAGGGCATTAATTATCTTCATATTCGCAGCGAGCCGATCTGATGTTTTTTGAGGATAATGATGCTTTTTTTTTACTGAGACATTTCCATATGCCCATTGGCTGAAAAAATCACGAAATGATCTAATGCACCGGGATCCGTATAATGAAGGAGTATACAGATGATACAGTTTTTCAGATTCAATACTGATGATGTTGAGGATTCTGAATTCAGGGTTATTACCGGGAAAAAGGCGGCCTTCTTTTTTTTAAAAACTGCGGGTATTTTTATTCTTTTTGTCTATTCAACCCTGTTCCTTGCGGTAGCAATACCGTTCGTTTCTACCCCCTTTTATCCGATTTATTTTATCGGTGCCCTTGCAACATCGTTCTATTTAATCAGGATTTGTAATCATTTTATTATGTTTATGCGATACGGGGGAGCGAAACTCCGCATCACCGGCGGTGGCATTGATATAATAACAAACGCAGGAACCCGGGAAATACCGGCTGAAAGCATTACCTACCTTGAGTATAATCTTGTCGGAAACCTGGTTATAAAGCAGAAGTATGAACAGGTATCCTTTCCCGTGACAATCCTGAAAGATAAAGACAGAGAGAAACTTCTCATGATGTTCCAGGACATGGCCCCCAAAAGAACCAGGTTCTACATGAAGATCTGGGAGATTATAGACGCCGTGGCCGTGGCACTGGTTCTTGCGGTTCACATTATACAGTTCATCATACAAGCGTATTATATCCCCACCGAATCAATGGAAGATACTCTGAAAAAGGGTGATCACATTTTCGTGGAAAAGATTACCTATGGGGCTACTATTCCCAGGATGATCTTTATGGAAAAGCCGATCCACCTTGACTGCCTCGGAATACGGGATATTCAGCGGGAGGATATTGTTATATTCAGGCCTCCCCATGAACTCGACAAGGATTACATAAAACGGTGTATTGCCCTCCCCGGTGACAGGTTTGAGATAAAAAACGGCACGGTCTATTTAAATGGTAAAAATATACAGGAGCCGTATACCAGGGGTGAAACATCCTATTACGGCTTCGGACGGGATAAGAATCGAACAATTGAGGGGATAGTACCGGATGGCCACATCATTGTTCTTGGTGATAACCGGGAAAATTCACAGGACAGCAGGTACTTTGGATATCTTTCTATTGAACGGGTTAAGGGTAAGGCTTTCATACTTTACTGGAATACTCAGCATATCCTTAATCTGGATTTTTCCCGGTTTGGTTTAATTCGATAACAATCATATTATTCTACAAAACTATCATCTGGTTTTATTATACGTGTAAATAATCCATGTTAAACCCAGGTTAACACGCGGGATACCTATGTATCAGAGGATTTTCAGAAGAAGGGTATTTATAAGCGGTTTTGTCCTCACAGTTATCGTCTCTCTTTTTATCGTTAAATTAATAACACTTCATTTTTCTGAGAAAATAATCCTGGATAACAGCAGAAGTCTACCTCTGAGGAGAGGATATATTAAAGATGCCAATGGTACAATTCTCGCATTGAGTGTCGAGTCGAGATCTCTTTTCGCAAATCCACAGTTAATTCAGGAACCGGAGAAAACAGCCGGGCTTCTTGCTGAGGTTCTTGATGTAGACCAGAATACAATTGAAATGCGATTGAAAAGCGACAGAAAATTCGTCTGGATAAAGAGAAAACTTGATGAGCATCTTGTTTCCAGGATTACTGAATTAAAAATTAAGGGGCTTTTCTTTAAAAAAGAATTTGAGAGGGTTTATCCCTATACTAATCTTGCATCAAATCTCCTTGGATTTGTCGGTATCGATAACAATGGTCTGGGAGGCATAGAATACAAATACGATGCTGTTCTTTCAGGAAAAAAGGACATCAGAAATAAATCAAATAAGCTGGAATATCTTTCAACCGGTTACCACCTTGTTTTAACTATCGATAAGAATATACAATTTGTTGCCGAACAGGAAATAAAGAAAGGTGTTGAATCCTCAAGAGCAAAGCAGGGGATTGTTCTGGTCATGGAAACGGCGACAGGTAAAATCCTTGCCCTGGGAAAGTATCCGAACTTTGATCCAAATAAGTATAACAGATATTCTCAATTCGAAAGAAGAAATTTTACAGTTATCGATTCATTTGAACCGGGTTCGACTCTAAAAGTGTTGTCTCTTGTTGCGATTTCCAGGTACAATCCTGATGCATTGAGAAAACAATACATATGCAAAGGAAGTGTTGATATTGGTGATGTAACTATAAACTGCTCTCATGCACATGGAACAGTAGAAATGTCTGATATAATCAGTAAATCGTGTAATGTTGGAATAATTAAATCCATGAGGGGCGTTAAAAGAAAAGAATTGTATCAGACTTTGAAAAGTTTTCACATTGGGGACAGGATAGGTATAGGTTTGCCGGGAGAGACCAGCGGGATCCTGCGTGATACTAAAGAATGGTCCGGTTTATCGAAGTATTCAATAGCCATTGGTCATGAGTTGTCGGTTACTTCAATTCAATTAACCGCAGCTTTCAGCGCGATAGCGAACGGGGGAGTATATGTTAAACCGTATATAATCGATGCAATTGAATCTCCGGACGAAACAGTTCTTGAAAAAAGAGATAACACTTCAAATGAACGTATTCTGACGAGAGAGACGTCGAGATATTTGATGAAAATGATGAAAGGTGTTGTAGATGAAGGGACTGGAACTGCCGCCGCTTCGTATTATTTTAACATTGTTGGGAAAACCGGCACTTCACAGAAGTATTTTATAAAGAAGGGTGAGTACACTGACAGTGTTATATCATCATTTATTGGGATTGTTCCTTATGAGAAGCCACGTTTATGCATTCTTGTTGTTATTGACGATTCAGAATACAAACAATCAGGAGGTATGATAGCGGCTCCTGTATTTAAAAATATTGCTGATGCCATAATGCCGTATTACGGGTCAAGGGAAACGGTCTACCGTGCGAGGCTTCCACTAAAATCAAATGATCCCCTAAATAAGAATAATCTTGAATTAATGCCTGATATTCGGGGAATAAGGCTTCCCGGTGCTATTCGTACTCTCAATGATTATCAGAAATATCATGGTATTGTATTTTCAATATCAGGAGAAGGAAGAGTTTATGCCCAGAAGCCTCTACCGGGAGAAAGATTGAAAAAGAATCAAAAGGTCATTCTGCAGCTGCGATAATTAAATAGATTAAACGTATCTACTCAGCTATTGCAGAATAGATGTATATATTTATAATAATTGGCTATATAATTCCCCCGCCGACTTCGGCGGCGGGGGAATTATATCAACATTTTTCTTTTAATGTTCATATAATCACATATAGCTGAATAGTTACAATTAAACATTTTAATGGTATAAAAAAATGTCATTTTTCGATAACAATCTAAAATATCTTAAGAAGAATAATAAACATGTTTATGATGTGGTAGTGAATACAAGCAATGAGCTTGTTATTGAAGCACATATGTCAAAAAGCGGTGAAATGGTCCCGGCTATAAAAATAAATGATAAGAAAATATTTGTTCACAGTAAATTCGATCCATTAAAAGAAGCGAAAAGATTTATCGATGAAATAGAAACTGAACTGTATAATCTTATTATTATATTCGGTTTTGGATTTGCCTATCATATAGAGTATTTACTGCAAATAATCGATAAGAATACTAATGTTCTTGTTATTGAAAAAAATTCATCTATTATATTAAATGCGATTAAGGAAAGGGATCTATCTCGCGTATTAAGTGATGAACGATTTCTTCTTTTAATTGATCCTGATGAAGATTCTTTATCTGATATTCTTAAGGGTCGTTCATCATCCAGAGTATGTTTTGCTACACACAGAGGTTCCTACCAGGTCGATCCTTTCTATTATGGTAATATTATTCGAATCTCAAGATCTTATCTGTCTACGAAAGAAGTTAATATTGCTACTTTGGCGAAATTTGAAAAAATCTGGAGTTCAAACTTTGCAAGAAATATACGGAGGTTTATTAAGAATCCTGGAATTAATATTTATTTTGATAAATTCAATAATATTCCTGCAATAATAGTAGCCGCTGGACCTTCTTTGACTGTTAGCATTGAATTTATCCAAAAAAATAAAACAAATGCAATAGTTATCGCAGTTGATACAGCAATAAAGGTATTACATAGATATAATATTGAACCCCATTTTTGTGTGGCGGTAGATCCTCAGGTTATAAATGCTCGATACTTTGAAGGTATAAATTCAGGAAATACCGTATTGATTACGGACCCCACAGTTCATCCATCCGTGTACAGGTTATTTAATGGTAAAGTTATTACTTCAAGTGTTGCTTTCGATATTCTGGGATGGATTGAGAATCAGGTTGGTGTAAAAGGCGAGATTTCTCATGGTGGTTCTGTTTCAACGAATGCTTATGATTTTGCAAAACGTATTGGTGCTTCACCTATTATCATGGTCGGCCAGGATCTGGGTTTTACTGATGGATATGCGCATGCACGAGGTTCATATCTTGATGAGCAGATACACATTAAAACAAACAGGGTAACAACCCCTGAGATGTTTAACAGAAAACAAATTAAAGCGCTTCCTGTTATTCAAATGAAAGGAGTCAAGGATGACATTATCAAGACTAATCAAAAAATGATGATTTTTATTAACTGGTTTAGTAAGAATACAAGAAGTGATTTGATTAATGCATCTGCGAGTGGGGTGTATATCCCTGGAATAAAACATCTGGATTTAGATTGCATATCTTTTCAATCTATAAATAAAGAAATTTCAATAGTTATCGATGATATTTATAGTGAAAGTATTAATAATGTAGATTTGACCTTAAACCTTGAACGCATAAAAAAACAATTACTAATGATGATCGAAGAAGTTGAATCTCTAATACCTGTATTGGAAAGAGCTGTTGTTGTTTCTGAAAAACTTGTTAAGCTGATAAAAGAAAAGAGAAAGGATAAAAATAAGCTGGATTATCTGATGCGGAAATTAGCAGAAACAGACAGGTTCATTGAAAGTAAAGAAAACATAAAAGGTCTGATCAGTTTAACTGTTCAAAGAGCAATTCATACCATAACCGAAGGATATGATATTGATATTAATGATTCGCAACTATCTCAAGACGAATTAACAGCAAAAAGGTCTTTATATTTATATAAGGGTATCTTGGATGGTGCAATATTCAGTCAAAAGATATTCAAAAAAATGATTAGAATATTACAATAATATTCATTTAGGGACTTCTGAATTCTAGATTTTAGAAGTCCTCCTGGGCTGGTTTTTGGATGTGCCCATTAATCAATTAGCTGTTTCAGTAAATGTATATCCGGCATACCCCAAAAAATTGAAATAGTTTTTGAATGTTCATGGTTTTTTGCGATGAATAAATAGTTATGATGAAAATCATCAGTGATATTATTGCATATCCTTTTTTTAATTTCATAGATATATTTCGATATTCCAGAATTAATAATATAGGATACTGATTTTTTTTCTATTTTCCGCATATCTATGCATTTTTCATAAATATCATAATCAACATACATATGGATTTTTTTCCAATTAATTTTCTTATCCCTTCTTTGGTATTTTACACGCTTAATTGTAGATTTTGGAAAATTTTTATTGCTAAGAATTATTTTAACAATTTGAGTTACTATATAATTTTTTGATAAATTTACCTGCTGAGATAATTCTTCAATTTTCTCAGTATTAACCTTTTTCAGATTGATTGTTGTGTCAATTTTCATTACAAACCTCTCATCAATAGTGTATATAATTAATACGATTGAGAGACGGTTTTTTGTTGAAAAAAAATGTAAAATATTATTTTTTTTGAAGATTTCGATAACTATCGTTCTATGAAATCAGGTAAGTGATATTTAGATTAATATTCATTTTTTAAATTCATCTTCAAGAAAGTTTCGTATAGAATTAACATCAGGTTTCATATGTACAGGCCTGTTTGCATATTTACTGGATACCTTATTCAATGTTTCTTCATGGTAACCAATTTTAAATTCTGAAAATTTTAAACCATGAGCGGTTGATATTATAATTGTTCTGTCTTTTTTAGACAACGTATTGTTATCTATTAATTTAAGAAGAACTGCAAGGGCAACACCAGTATGGGGGCATGAATACATGCCGGTTTTGTCAGC
>CAZEPS010000107.1:0-13858 GCA_964514165.1 uncultured Leptospirales bacterium | reverse complement strand
CACATTATTATTTGTCATTGCGAGGCTATCTATGATAGCCGAAGCAATCTCACTATATTGTTAATTTTATCACTGATTCGTAATAAACACAGGGTTATATCAAACTAAAATGAGAGATTGCTTCGCGGAGTTTATCCCGAGTATTACGAGGGACCTGCAATGACAAATATTTTTGAGATAACTTCTAGTGGGCAATTAATTGATAAGGAAAACAGGTAAATTTTAATAGCGTGACCTTCACCCAACTCGGCATAAGGGGCCCGGGCTGTTCGCCCCTCCTCTGTCGACTTGCACTCATCCCTGAAAAAAAATATCCTTGATAAAAAAATAGAAGGCATGAAACACTCTCCCTGCTTCTGCGCTAGTGCCGGGAGCGTTGCGTAAAATTGCCACGCTTTATTGATATGCTATCGCCAGCCGGCACCCATAAGAAAGTAAGCGATTTTTTTCAAATGTATTCTAAGCGATTTCCTTATGCCCTTTATTATGATATAGTTGGTGAAATTGTGTCTGTTGTTGCGATTTTACCAATGAAAAGAGATCCAGATTATTTAGCTGAACTTTTAAGCAATAGAGATATATAATAGAATTACATTCTTATTGCTTTTATTGTGGGAGTTCAGCCAGGCCGGGGGCATTCAGAGAAACGATTCACTCACTATTGAACCGGCTGAAATCGATACCGAGCTGTTTCACCCGGTAAGAAAGAATGCGCTTCGTAGTGCCCAGGTTCTCGGCCGCCCGGGTGATGTTCCCCCGGGTCATCTTCAGCTGATCGGTGATGATCTCCTTCTGAAATACGTCGGTGAGCTCCTGGAGACCGCCAACCGATGTCTCCGGTCTGCTCACCCGGAGGGACGGGGGCAAGTGGTAGCTCCTGAGGACGTTCTCAGCACAGACGATTACCCCCCGCTCGACGCAGTTCTCCAGCTCCCGGATGTTTCCCGGCCAGTGGTAAATCGTGACCATGTCGATCACCTCGCTGCTTATCCGGGTTATCCCCTTGCCGTATTTTTCGCTGAACTTCCGGAGAAAGTGGTCGGCCAGGAGCATGATGTCCGCCTTCCGTTCTCTGAGCGGGGGCACATGTAACGGAAAGACATTCAGCCGGTAGTAGAGGTCCTCCCGGAAGCGCCCGGCCGCCATCTCCTCCTCGAGGTTACGGTTCGTGGCAGCGATGACCCGCACGTCCAGGGGCACGGGAGCGGTCCCCCCTACCCGCTCGATGCTTCTCTCCTGAAGCACCCTGAGGAGATGGGACTGGAGGCCCCCGCCCATGTCCCCGATCTCGTCGAGGAATATGGTGCCCCCGGCGGCCCGTTCGAACCGCCCCGGCTTCCGGGCCATGGCCCCGGTGAAGGCCCCCTTTTCATGGCCGAAAAGCTCACTCTCGATGAGGGTGCCCGGCAGGGCCGCCATGTTGACCTTGACATGGGGCCTCTCCCGCCGGGGGCTGTACCGGTGGATTGCGTCGGCGACCAGCTCCTTGCCGGTGCCGCTCTCGCCGGTGATGAGCACCGTGGAGTCGGTCTCGGCCACCATGAGTATCTTCTCGTGTATGTCCCGCATCACCGGGGTTTCGCCGATGATGGGGCTCTCTTTTTTCGCCAGGTTCAGCCGTGCCTTCAGTTCGCTGTTCTCCTCTTTCAGGGACCGTTCGCGCTTCACCAGTTCCAGCCGGTTATGGACCGCGTGCGCCGTCATCACCGATATGAATGTCAGGGTCTGGACCGCCTGCTCCAGGCTTTCGCCGTCTCCGGCGATGTCAACCGAGATGGCCCCGATGGCCTTTCCGTTGATCTTTACCGGAACGCACACGAAGGATATTCCCTCCTCTCTGTTACGGGCACCGGTTTTGTTGAGAAAACGGGGCTCTTCACGCACCGAGGGGACCACCGCCGGTATTCCCGTTTCTATGACTGAGCCGATAATCCCCTCCCCGGCCCGGTACCTCCCCCGGCCGATCTCCTCGTCCGAATAGCCGTGGGAGGCGTCGATTACAATCTCGTTGTACTCATGGTGGTAGATGTTTATCATGCCCCTGGCCACGGGGAGTTCGTCGGTAATGGCCTGGAGGACCGAGTTCAGCAGGGTATGGATCTCTCTTTCAGTGATGAAGATCCTGCCTATTTTATAGAGAAAACCGCTGTTCTTTTCGATAATACTTTCCGCGTTCATCATCCCGTCTCCGTCGAATGCAACTAGTATATTAAAGAATATAACAAAACAGGCGTGAACGCGGCAACAGCCGTCCGGCAAAGTTTACATAACTGTAAACTTGAAAGAAAAATTTCACGAATACTGATGCGAGGTTGGGGGCGCCCCGTCTGGGACGCCCCCGGTTTGTATTGGAGGCTCTCAGCGGATGTCAGCCGATTGCTTCATTGCCTTCCTCCTCGGTGCGTATGCGGATACAGTTGGCCAGGTCCACGACAAAAATCTTGCCGTCACCGATATTGCCGGTCTTGGCCCCGGTGATGATCCCCTTCACCGTCGTGTCCACGAATTCCTCGTTGACCGCGATTTCGAGCCGCACCTTCTGAAGCAGGTTCACCTCCACGTCGACACCGCGGTAGGTCTCGTGGTACCCTCCCTGCTGCCCGCAGCCGAGGGAGTTGGTCACGGACATCTTGGTGACGTCTCTCTTGAAGAGTTCCTGCTTCACGTCGTTAAGCCGTTCGGGCTGAATGTATGCTATGATTAGTTTCATTGGGCGCCTCCTTACTGGTTCCTGAATATCTGGAATCCCGCGTAAGACTCCATGCCGTGCTCTTCGATATCGAGTCCCCTGAGCTCCTCGTCTTTCTCTACCCTGAGTCCGAGGGTCTTCTTAAGGGTGAAGAAGAGGATAAAGCTGGTCACCGCGACCCAACCGAATACCGCCACGACCCCGAGAAGCTGGACTCCCAGGAGCTTGAAACCGCCCCCGCTGAGGAGGCCGTTCATCCCGCCGCCGTAACTGGTGTCGGCGAAAACACCAACCAGGATCGTCCCCAGAGCCCCGCAGACCCCGTGGACCGAGATGGCGCCGACCGGGTCGTCAATCTTCAGCACGAAGTCGAAAAACTGTACCGAAAAAACCACCACGATACCGGCTATGAAGCCGATAATAAGGGAGCTGGCCGGGGACACGAAGGCGCACCCGGCGGTGATTGCCACCAGGCCGGCCAGGGCCCCGTTCAGACTCATACTGACGTCCGGCTTGCCCGATTGAATCCATATGGTGATCATGGCCCCGATGGCGCCGGTGGCCGCGGCCAGGGTCGTGTTCAGGGCTATGAAGGCCATAGAGAAGCCGTCCCGCCCTGAGGCCGTAAGGGTGCTTCCCGGGTTGAAGCCGTACCAGCCAAACCAGAGTATGAACACCCCCAGTGCCGCCAGGGGTATGTTATGGCCCGGAATTGCTTTCGGCGATCCGTCAGGGGCGTATTTCCCCATCCGGGGACCGAGAATAAGGGCCCCCACCATGCCTGCCCATCCCCCGACCGAGTGGACCACCGTGGAACCGGCAAAGTCCTGGAAGCCGAGTTTCGTGAGCCAGCCGTCACCCTGCCAGATCCAGTGTCCTGACACGGGGTATATCACCGCGGTGATGACCAGGCTGAAGAAGAGATAGGTGGTGAACTTTGTCCGCTCCGCCATGGCGCCGGAAACGATGGTCGCCGCGGTGGCGGCGAACACGGCCTGGAATATCCACTCAGCGTACATGAACATGCCGCTGTTGTCGATAATCCCGTCCACCGCCTCCGGGAGTACCGGGTTCGCCTGGGAGAGGAAAAAGTTTGACCCGCCTATGAAGGCCGCGATGGAGTCCCCGTACATGAGGCCGTACCCGATGATAAAGAACGAGACCGAACCGATGGAAAAATCCATCAGGTTTTTCATGATGATGTTCCCCGCGTTCTTCGCCCGGGTAAAGCCGGACTCCACCATGGCGAATCCGGCCTGCATGAAGAAGACGAGAAAGGCGGCCAGTACCATCCAGAGAAAGTCAATGGCCGGCACGGCGTACGCAGGGGCCTCCCCGTTTCCTTCGGCAAAGAGAACTGCCGGGGCAGTGACCCCGAGCAGCATCAAACCGATAATGATTCTTTGTTTTTTCATATGAACCTCCTCGAAATACAATATACCTGACTAAATGCATGTTCCGTGCCGGGACCGGGGTGGCGGGAAAAAATTTTTTCTTTCCGGGGGTTCACTGTCATTATTTAACAGTGACGTAATAAAGGGTTTGCGGACTGTTCAGAAACAGCAGCGCGGGAGGTTGACGCGGAACCACCGGAAACATGCATTACGATTATTCCCCTGACTGAAAGTACAAAAATGTACCGTTCGAACTGACGCCGGTACATTTTTGTAACCGGCGGGGGCGATTTTTATTTTTTCATTGACCTGATGATTACGACATGCATGAATTATCGCTACAGAAACCTGTCCGGAGCATGCCATGGCTGAAAGAGAAAAAGCAGATACAGGGATAAAAATCACCGCCGCAAAAAACTGGTTCACCTCCCTGGGCGAGGAAGCGGCCTCCTTTTTCAGCCGTGTCTACGAGGGGCACCGGTTCCACTGCAGTCTGCTGAACCGGGTATCAGCCTTCGTACGGATTTTCATCCAGGCGACAAGGAAGTTCCTCGACGATGACTGCCTCACAAAGGCCTCGGCCATCACCTACACCCTCGTCCTCTCCCTCATTCCGACCCTTACCGTGGTGCTGACGGTATACTCGATATTCACCGGTGTCAGCGGCCGCAGGGAGGAGTTCTTCCGTGACATCTCCCTCTACCTGGTCGAACACAATATCCGCATAAACATCGATCCGATATTCAACGCCATCTCAGGGCTCATCGACAATGCAGGAAAGATCGGGGGTATCAGCGCAGCCATTGTGATCTTTTCCGCCACGGCCATGCTTCGGTCCATGGAAAAGTCCCTGAACGACATCTGGCAGGTGAAAAAACAGCGGTCGTTTTTCATAAAGATAATCTACTACTGGGCCGCCCTGACCCTGGGCCCCATCATGCTGGTTGCTGGAACCACGGTGGCGACTCAGCTCACCAACACCCTCTCCTCCCCTGACCTGAACGGTGTCTGGGTGTCAGGGGACCAGGCCTGGGCGGTGGGGGAGCGGGGCAGAATTATGGTCCTGAACGGCACCGGCATGAAACGCCGAATTGTCAATCACGAAACTGTGGACATGGACAACCAGAGAATCTATTCCTACGATTCCCGGGAGGAGGGCTTCGTCGAAGAGGACATCCGGCTGGACCGGGTAGAACTGGTGAACACTGACTTCAGGGACATCCAGTTCATCGGGAACCGGGGCTGGATAGTCGGAACAGACGGGGTCGTCCTCACCTCCGCCGACGGTGGAGCGTCCTGGATCTTCCGGAAGTTCGGATCAGTGAACCTGAACTACATACTCATGAAAACAAAAGACCGGGGCTTTATCGCCGCGGATAACGGCTTTCTCCTGGAAACCGTTGACGGGGGGAAAACCTGGGGCGTCCGGGTCCGGCACGATATCAACATCAGCTTCAACGCCATCGACATAAAGGGGGGCCTGGGGGTGACAGCCGGGAACCAGGGGACCCTTTTACTGACCGAAAACGGCGGCGGTGAGTGGTATCCGGTCATCGTGAACGAGGCCCGGCGGAAGCAGCGCCTCGTTAACCTCAACAGCGCGGACATTACCGAAGGCGGCGTTATCTGGATCGCGGGCAACGACGGCGTCGTACTGGTTTCCCGGGATTGGGGGAACACCTGGGAAAACAGGCACTTCAGGGAATACAACTACCGGGCCCTGGCTTTTCTCACCCCGAAGAAGGGGTACGCCGCCGGCCAGAGGGGAACTCTTATCTACACGGACACCGGCGGGGAAAAGTGGCGGGTCATCAGGTTCCCCAGTACTCAGATAAACGACATCAGTGTGGAAGGCACCTCCATCACCGCGGTGGGAAATTCCGGGCTTATTATGTTCTCCCGGGACGGGGGTTCCACATGGTCCGGAAGGGACGGCAGGAGTTTTATCATCCTCATGATTAACTTCCTGGCCCCCTTTACCTTCATATGGATCCTCTTTCTGCTGATCTATACCACCCTACCCAATATCCGGATCCCCTTCAGACACGCCGCCATCGGCGCCGCCTTTACCGGGACAATGTGGGTGATATTCATCCTTTTCTTCATCAGGTACATCAACGGTTTCGCCAACACCACCTTCGCCATCTACGGGGCTTTGGCCGCCATACCGCTCTTTCTTATCATGGTCTATTTTTCGTCGGTCATCGTGCTTTACGGGGCGGAGGTATCCTACACCCTCATGTACCCGGAAACCTACCGGGTGTTAAAACGCGCCGGTGTCCCGGGGGACATTCTCGCCTATACCGGCCTGGCCCTCCTCTATTTTGTTTTTAATAATTTCAACGAAGGAAAAGGGGAAACCGACAGGAAGGAACTCAGGAAGAAACTTTCGGTCAGGGACGATATACTGGATCGCTACCTGGAGATCTTCCTCAATAAGGGATACATTACCGTTAACAGTGAAGGGGCCTTTGTCCCCCTGACGACACCGGAACTGATACCGGTACACGAGATACTGGGGGAATTCATCGGCAACAGTCTTTACATTTCAGGAAGTGTTAAGAAAACACCAATGGTAAATAAAGTGCAAAAGATCTTCTCCGATATAGAAAACAGCCAGCGGCAGGTACTGGGAGATATTACCCTGATGGAGTTCATGGAACGATGAAACTACCCATATTCATTTCAACCCTGCTCCTGCTCTTCATGGCGGGAACAGTTGTCAAGGCCGGAGAGATTCTGACAGTTGATAATACAACGGACAGAATCTCCCTGGGGAATGAACTCCAGATCCTGGAGGACCCCGGAAAACGTCTGACCATTAGCGACGTCACGTCCGGCGAGGAGGCCTCCCGTTTTGCCCCGTCACGGGAAAAGGTTCCTTATTTCGGGTTTACCGATTCCGCGTACTGGGTGGCCTTCTCCCTGAGGTCAGAGGGGGCGGATCAGTCACTCTGGATCATAGAACTGGGCTATCCCCTTATGGACCATGTCAGCTTCTATCTGGAGGGGGCGGGAGGCACGTTCAGTAGAACCGAAACCGGGTACCGCCGTCCGTTCGATTCGCGGCCGCTCCAGCACCGTTATTTTATTTTCTCCGTGGAACTGAAGCCCGGGGTTGCCCGCCGAATCTATTTTCGGTTCGAAAACGAGGACAGGATGGAGATACCCCTCACCCTCTGGTCCGAGAGGGCCTTCTACGAGAAGGACCACAACGAGCAGTACATCATGGGGATATACTTCGGGATTCTTTTCTTTATTACGGTATTTCATTTCCTGATATTTCTGACGGTGCGGGACAGGTCTTACCTCTATTATGTGCTGTTTGTAATTTCATTCAGTTTTTTTCAACTCAGCCAGAACGGGTACACCTATGAATATTTCACCCCATGGTTTCTCGAACATTTCAACAGGACCATTCCCGCGTCGATAGCTCTTACCCTTTTGACCCTTCTCGTTTTTACCGAAACCTTTCTTGAAAACAAAAAGCGGGCAGTGGTCCCCTATCGGTTAACGCTTGGCCTGAAAATGTTTATCGGGGCAAGCCTTTTCACGCCCCTGTTCCTGAAATACGCACTCTCCATACAGATTCAGCTGGCGGCCTCTCTGGTGGCAATCGGGTTTATCGTATACCTGGGCACCCGTTCCCTGGTTCAGAGATACCGCCCCGCCAGGTTTTTCATGATTGCGTGGAGCGGTATCCTCTTTGGCGGGGCCATGTACGCACTCAAGGTGGCCGGGATCGTGCCGAGCAACTTCTTCGCAAATTACGCCCTCCAGATTGGATCGGTTTTCCAGTTCATCCTCCTCTCCTTCGGCCTGGGAGATCGAATCAATCTGCTTGAAAAGGAGAAGGAGGATGCCAAGCGGCAGGTACTCCTCTCAGAGGAGCGGTACAAGCTCCTGGTGGAGGGCTCAGAGGACATCATCTTCACCCTTGATGAAGACTGGAATATCAAGACTGTGAACAGGGCCATCCGCAAGCATTTCAAGATTGACCCGGATGACGTCAAAAATATCAACCTCATGGAGCTGATTTTCGAGGACGAGGAAGGGAGGACCATCACCAGGCAGCTTGTGAGGGAAAAGCTGGAAATATTCGCCGAGATAAAGGAGCCGGTACTGTTCCGGGCCCCCTTTATGGCGCCGATACTGAACGAGCCGGTGGAGATGCATGTACGGATGGAGTATATCAACATCGAGGGCAGGAACGAAATCCTGGGCAAGGCGACCCACGTCCAGGAGGACTCCCTCATGAAGTACTTCAGGTCCGAGCGGCAGACCTATGAAATAGGGAACTACCTCCTCACCGCAGACGACATCAGCCACCGCATCACCCGGAACCTGTCCCGGTACATGGACGCCAGGAACACGAATATGGTGCGGATCGCCCTGCGGGAGATACTCATTAACGCCATTGAACACGGGAACCTGAACATTACCTTCGAGGAAAAGACCGAGGCCCAGAACAACGGGGAATACTTCGAGTTCGTGTCGGAGCGCCAGAAGGATCCCCGTTATGCGAAACGCAGGGTAGAAATACGCTACTCAATTGATGAAGAAAAAGCCCTGTACCGGGTCACCGACGAGGGGTACGGTTTCGATTACCGGGCATTCATGGAGGACGATTCGGCCCGGGCCAACACCGAACACCTGCTCCACGGCAGAGGCCTTTCCATAGCGAAGAACATATTCGATCGCATCGAGTTCAACGGGAAGGGCAACCAGATCCTAATGGTGAAGTACTGCGGGAAGGCCCGGTCGTGAAATGCAGAGCAGGGTGCGGGGCCTGCTGTATCGCAATTTCAATATCGTCTTCTATTCCGGGACACCCCGGGGGAAAACCGGCCGGAGTCAGGTGCGTCAATCTCACCGAAGACCGTGCCTGTTCCATTCACGGCACTCCAGGTTACCCGGCGGTCTGCCAAAACCTGGCCCCGTCGGTAGAGATGTGCGGCAGATCATTCAATGAAGCGATTGTCTACCTGGAGGAAATGGAGCGGGCAACGAGACCGTGAGCCGGTTGTATTCTCTATTCATACAGACAGCCATAATTTGTTAAGCAACTGATATAGAGTGAAAATTCCGCCATAACGTTTCACGTTATATGATTTTTTTAATTGACAAATTGTGTGAACTACCTTTATTCAAAAATACAGATAGAGAAAGTCCTCACCGATACATACAACTTGCTAGAGATTATAGTATACTTGACGTAGAATGATAATGCCCTGACGCTGTTATAGATTATTTCGATCGCAGGGTTAAGCGGCAATTCTGTCAAATCACGGAATTTGCGAATAATCAATAACTGTCAAGCCCTGGCAAAATATAAAAAACTACTATGATTGAGAAGAGTATGGAAGATAAAAGTCTAACCTTACCGACACATTACGGATGTTCTATGATATTGGAACTGGGTGCCTGGATCCCTGATACCGTCATATATAGTGAAACGCTTCAAGCGGATATCGATTGTTTCCCCGAGCTAAAACAGTTCAGGATTCAGGAGAAGTCAGGTGTTTGCGAACGAAGAATAGCCCCTGATCATGTTTCCGTCCTTGACATGGCTGAAAACGCTACCCGCGACTGTATATCAAGATTAAACGCAAGGAGTGATTTCAACGTTAGTGAGATCGACACGATCATTTACTGTGCGGTATCCCGCATGTATTCCGAACCCTCCACAGCTTCTCTTCTTCAGAGACGACTCGACATCCATTCAGCCATGAGTTTTGACGTTTCGGACGCCTGTCTCAGTTTCTTAAACGGTCTCATACTCGCTGACTCTTTAATCCAGTCAGGACGGTCACGAATGGTGTTGATAGTCAGCGCAGAAAAGGGAGCAAAAATAATGAAGATCAGCCGCGACGCAATGCTTCGCGGAGAACGGGGCCCCGAATGTCTCGCGTCACTGACACTCGGAGACGGCGCGACTGCGGCTCTGGTCTGTTCTAATCGGTACAGTGACAAGGTCATGTTTTCTTTAACGGCTTTTTCCCGTACTACCCTGGGAGAGTTTTCCGATTGCTGTATTCTTCCCACCACTGAATCACCGATGATTACCGATTCAAACAGGATTTTCAACGGCGCCCTCACCCATTATCCGAAAATGCTGAAAGACCTCCTGAGAGATATCGACTGGGAAATAAATGACATTAAGTTTTTCATATATCATCAGGCCAGCTTAAAAATAATTCATCGCGCGGCCGAATTGATAAATTGTCCGCTGAAAAAATGCTCCATTACCCTTGATCGATATGGCAATATGGCCTCGGTTTCTGTTCCATTCACCCTTAAAACCGTCATTGACAGTGGAGCAATTAATTATGGCGATAAAATTGTATTATTGGGATTCGGTTCCGGTCTTTCTTTTTCCATGATGGCTCTGGAAGCCGTCAATACCGGAGCGTTGTGGGCAGGAAATTCTGAAACGAACTCTAAAGTCCCGGTTATGTGTACAAACTGAAATGACATTCCTTGCGACACATTTTACCAGTCTTGAAGAACAGTATACTATTGATACTAAACTTTACGATTCACAGTATTACACGGTATTCCATGGTAAAAGGAGTGACGGCATGCTGGTCGTCATTTACGTCTTCAATGTAAATAATCCCGGGAATATCGATCTGGTTCGATTAAAAAAGGAAACGGAAATAATCCGCGATATGCCAATTAACGGCATTGTCAGGATCTATGATATTGTTCGTTATCAAAGCAAACCAGCAGTCGTTATTGAGAGATTTGGAGAAAAGACGCTTACAGACCTTATATCATTTCAAGAATTCGACCTCCCCCTCTTCCTGAAAATATCTCTACAACTATCCAGCACAATTGAAGAACTACACTCCGGGAACGTGGTACACAAAAACTTGAGACCGGATAACATCCTGATGTCCGGTGACACGGTAAAAATAACTGATTTCGGTATTTTTTCATTCTTTAAAAGAATTGAAGACCTTTATACAATGGAATCGACCGACGCCATTCTGCCCTATATCTCCCCTGAACAGACGAATAGAATGAACAGGACCATAGATTACCGGAGCGATATATACTCTCTAGGAGTAATACTATACGAGCTGTTCACCGGAACCCGCCCTTTCCAGTCAAACAACCCCATAGATATTATACATTTTCATATAGCCAGGGAGCCCGAATCTCCGGACAGGATTAATCAAAAAATCCCTGCCGTTGTCTCTCAAATAATAATGAAAACAATAAAAAAAACACCTGAGGAACGGTATCAAAGCGCTTATGGTCTCCATGCAGACTTCAAACGCTGCTATGACGCATTTGTTGAGAAGGGTTCTGTTGATACGTTTCCCATTGCGAAGGATGATATCTCATCCCGTTTTTTAATCCCAAAAATTCTCGTTGGCAGAGATAGGGAAATCTCTTTGCTCTCTGAAACTTATGATTCTATTAATGCAAGTGACCATGATACGGAACTGGTCCTCGTTTCGGGTCCACCAGGTGTTGGAAAATCATCCCTGATACTTGAACTTCAAAAAAATGTTATAGAAAGGAATGGATTTTTCATAAGCGGAAAACACGTAAAGATTCAGAACAAACTGCCGTACTTTTCCATCATGCAAGCCTTTCAGGGATTAATGAACCAAATCCTGACCGAAAGTGAAGACAGCATAGCCGAATGGAAGAACGCGATAATCAGCGCTATCGGTGAAAATGGTAGAATTATTACTGAAGTTATACCCGAAATAGAACTTCTCATCGGCAGACAGCATGAGATACGGGACATCAATAATGTAAAAGCAGCCTCTGAAAGGTTTAACAGGGTGATATCGTCATTCATACGAACAATCTCATCGCGGAAACCACTTGTCATGTTCCTCGATGATCTTCAATGGGCCGATAACGGCACCCTCAATCTCATCAGGCATATAGTCCGCGAAGAAGAGATTAACAGTCTCATGCTTGTCCTGTCGTACCGCGAAACTAACAGCCAGGAACCAACCCCGCTCAACCGGTTGATAATTGAACTGGAAGAGTCCTGTTCAACCATTACAAGAATCCCCGTAACATCGCTTTCTTCAGAACAGACAGCAAAATATTTAGGATCGTTCCTGAATAAAGATACAAATTCCCTGCGAATGCTGGGAAAGTTAATTCATAAAAAAACCGGCGGCAACCCGTTATTCATTAATCAATTCATGAAATCCATATACGAAAACAGGTCACTGTCATTCCGTTCAGGTGAAGGATGGTGCTGGGATCTTGATAAAATTATTAATTTCGACATAACCGACAACGTTGTCGATTTGTTATCTGAAAAAATTAAAAAACTCCCCCACAGCATGCGTGAAATAATTACTATCTCGTCCTGCATTGGAAGCACCTTCAGCATTGACCTGGTATCAGAACTGACAAATACACCTCTCGATTATATATTCGTAGACATATCATATTTACTTGGAGAAGAATTCGTTGTTTCAAATAACGGCAGTTACCGGTTTGCCCATGATCGAATCATGGAGGCGGCCTATTCCCTCATTGATTTGAAAACCAGGGAGTCACTCCATTACCGTATCGGTAATACAGCTCTGAATAAATATGGCGAAAATGAACTTGACGAGAACATCGACTTTATCGTTAACCAGCTCATTTCCGGAAGCAGCTTCATCAACACGGACGAAGAAAAAATACAACTTATACGTTTAATTATTAAAGCCGCAGATAAGGCGAAAAAATCAGTCGCTTTTCAATCGGCATTCGATTACCTTATCAAAGCTCTTGAACTCATCGATCCCGACTGCTGGGAAAAAAATCATACCCTTGCCGTAAAGGTCTATACAAGAACAGCGGAAGCGGCCTTCCACCTTGCGGATTTTTCCACAATGCACTATCTGTGTAGCGAGGTTATCAGAAACAGCATTACTATCCACGACAAAATTCCGGCATACGAATTGATAATTGAATCCCTCTACGCCCGGAACAGGCTTAAAGAAGCGTTGCGACAAGGGAGGACACTTCTGAAAGAACTTGGTTATTCCATTCCATGGAAACCGTACAAACTTCATCTTATTTTTTCATTATTGAAAATAAGGAAAAAGCTCAGGGAATTTAATCCTGAGGATCTGTTAAACATTGAAGATGCCCGGGACCCCAATATTCTGGCCGTTATAAGATCTTTAAGCACTTTAGGGGTTGCTTCATATAAAACCGATCCGGGTCTTATTCCGCTGTTAATGTTTAAAATATTGAACCTGTCTCTTGCAAGCGGTAACGCTCCTGAAACCGCCTACGCCTTTGCAGCATACGGCATGATATTATGCGGTGTCTTCGGGAAGATCGACTCCGGTTATGAATTCGGTGAACTGGCACGCCACCTGAGTGAACGCCCCATCGGAATAAAATTCAAGGCAAAGACCCGGCATTTAATTGAATGCATGATACGGCACTGGAAGGTCCATCTTCGCGAAACCCTTGATCCAATTCACGACGCCTACAGGCTTGGACTGGAAAACGGGGATGTTGAAAACGCGACTTCCTCGTTAAATCTCCATTGTGTCTATTCATACCTGGCCGGAGAACCGATAGTATATCTTCTGGAAAAGATGGCGGTGTACCAGGAAGAAATCAACAGATTCAAGCAGGAAATGAATTTAAATGTGTCCCAATTAAACCCCGGAGTCTATATACTGAACATGGCGACAAAGCATCAAAATAAGAAATTGAAATTTATTAAACAATGAAAAAGAGATACCCATTTATTTATTCACTTAGGCTTGGAAGGAATCAACGAAATAAC
>CAZEPS010000106.1:0-13867 GCA_964514165.1 uncultured Leptospirales bacterium | reverse complement strand
TGGCGATGACCGTCCTGGCGATAATGAGGGAGGGACGGTCCCTGACCGCGGCCGCTTCAGTAAGGGCCCCGTCTATGGCCTCGAAATCGTGGCCGCACGAGAGCACGAACCGGTCCCGGTTCGGCCATGACGGATCAACAGGGTTGTACCTGAGGTGCTTCGTCCAGAGCACAGCCGCGATGTCCGCGCACCCCATGGGCAGTCCCGGGTGACCCGACTTCGCCCTTTCCACCCCGTCCATGGCCAGGACCCGGAGGGTGTCGGCTGTCAGTTGAAGGTCCTTCTTTTCAATTTTCATATTTTGCTTCCCGATCATTATGTATTTTGGATAATAAAAGTAATACTGTTTAGTTTGTCAATAAAGTTTATAAACAAAATTAACTATTATTCTTGACATTAAAATAATTTCTTTATTAAATGACATAAGATAAGGTTACACAATATGCTCTCCCTCGGAATTGAACTCAGTACCCAGACAGTTAAACTGGCTGTGATAGACATTAGAACCGGCGCGATACGGTTCACCGGCGGCTTTGATTATGATACCACCTTCCCTGAATATTGCACATCGGGTGGAGTGCTGGAATGCTCTGACCCCTGCCTGCGACATACTTCACCCAATCTCATTACTGAAGCGATTGATTACGCATTCAACTGGCTGCGGGGAAAGGGCGTGTCCCTGTCAGAGATTGGGGCAATAAAGGCTGACGGGATGCAGCACTGCACGGTTTACGCGGACAGCAGTTTTAAAGAGAAACTCGAATCTCTTAATGGAAGCAAATCCCTCGTTGAGCAGCTCTGTCCCTCCCTTACGAGGCAGACCTGCCCGATCTGGGAGGATCGGACCCCGGTGGATGAGGCCGCCTGGCTCACCGAAGCGGTAAAGGGGAAGGGTGGCATCGAGGCAATCACCGGCAACCGGGCCGAGCTCCGGTTTCCGGCGGCCCAGGTGCTCAGGTGGGCGAAAGAGTCCCCTGAAGAATATAAAGAAACCGCCCACATCATGCTACTGAGCGCCTTTGTAACCTCGATTCTGGCCGGAAAAATCGCACCGGTGGATACCGGGGACGGGTGGGGCACCAACCTGAACTCGCTGGACATCGAGAATCCCGGCTGGAGCGTTGACATGATCTCCGCCTGTGACCGTTATCTGCAAGAGAACGGCCTCCCCGGCGGGCTAAGGGACCGAATCGGCGGCATCTGCCACTACGACACGGTAATCGGAACAATCAGTAGATATTTCACAGAGCGGTACGTGGTGAACCCGGAGGCGGTTGTCCTGGCCGGCACCGGCGACAATCCCGCCACCCTCCTCGGGTGCGGCACCGGCGCGGTCATCTCCCTCGGGAGCAGCTACACCGTGAACGGCGTCATGGAGAAGATCGTTCCGTCCCCCACCGGGGAGTACAACGTGTTCGGCTATACCCCGGGAAGTGCCATGGCCCTGTCGGTCTTCACTAACGGGAGCAAGCTCCACGATCACTTTCTTCGAAAATACGTCACCGGGAACCCGGATACCCCGATAGACCTGAAGCACTGGAACGAGTACCTCCGCCGCGCCGGGGTGCCGGTTTTGAAAGAAGACGAGAACCTCATGCTCCCGTATCTCCTGAGTGAATCGGTCCCCCTGGCAAAAGAGGGGATAATTCGGCAGGGATTCACGGAAGATGAAGAGGATGCGAACATACGGGTCCTGCACGTATCGCAGGTCCTGTCCCTGAAGCTCCACTCGGGCCATCTCGGCGGAACCGAATCTCTCTGCGTTGTCGGGGGTGCGTCACGAAACCCGGTGCTGAAACAGCTCATCGCTGATGTGTTCGGTACCCGGGTCTGTTCGGTTGAGTACGCTGATTTCGCCGCACCCCTCGGTTGTGCGGTGAGCGGGGCGCGGCATCTTCTCAATATTTCGTACGAAGAGGCGCAGGAGCGGTTCGTGAAGAGGGATTCGTCCCCGATGATTGAACCGGCCCCCTCGAACGAAAAGGTCGTGCCCCGGCTCCTGGAGCGGTACCGGGAACTTGAACAGATAAACACATGACGGAGGATAGACCATGTACACACTGCGGGATCTGCAGTATCAAAAAACAGTACGCGACAAAGATGAACTCGTCAAACACATGAAGGAGTTTACCCTGGACCTGAAACTTTCGGTCGGCATCTGGTACTTTACCCCCGGGGGCGGACGCTTCCACGACTGTTACGTGGAACAGAAGGGCATAGAAGAACGGCTCAAAATGGCGGAAGGCCTGGCAGAGTTCGGGGTTACCGGCATCGAGGCCCATTTCCCTGACGAGGTAAACTTCGACAACCTCCACCTGTACCGGGAACTGGAAAAGAAATCCGGCATCAGGCTCGTGGGGGTACCCTTTTCTCATTTTTTCGCTAAGGAGTTCGAGTTCGGGTCCCTCTCCAACCCTGACCCGAAGATACGGGAACGGGCGGTGAGCATAGCCGCTGACGGACTCAGGTTAGTGAAGGATGCCGGGGCGAACTGCGCCATCTCCTGGCCCGGCATAGACGGGTACACCTATTCCCTGGGAACGAACTTCTACTGGATGTGGACGAACTTCGAGAAGTCCCTTGCCGAGGCAATGGACCGGGTGCCGGGGGTGCGGGTCGCCATTGAACCGAAGCCCTACGAGCCGGCACCGAACAACATATACCGCACAACGGCAGAGGGGATACTTGCCGCCATGCGTATCGAGAATCAGATGAAAAACGACGAGAACCGGAAGCTCCTCGGCCAGGGCCAGGCACTGGTGGGGCTGAATCCGGAAATAGGCCACGTGCGTATGGGATTCGAGGACGCCCCGGCGGCCTATTCCCTGGTTGCACTGGAAGGGCGCCTGGCCCACACCCATTTCAACAGCCAGCCCCTGGGGAACTACGACCAGGACCTGAACGTGGGGGTGGTGGAATGGCAGCAGGCCGAGGCCCTCCTCTACGCCCTGAAGATGATCGGCTATAAAGAATATTTCGGCATTGACATCAACCCGGAGCGGATGCCGGTGGAGAAGGCCGTTGAGATAAACGCGAAGGCCCTCCGTGTCATGAACGAGCGGATCGAGGCATTGCCCCACGAAAAAATCATCGACTGTTATCTCGATCCGTACAAACACCGGGGGGAACTGGAGATGATACTCATCAACGCGATGAAATCCTGATCAGGAGGACTGCCATGGAAAAGAGAATAACCGATCTCATAACCCGGATGACCCTGGACGAGAAGATTGACATAATGCACGGCAGCAGGGGTTGGCATTGCGTGACCCCCTTTACCTACCGGCTCTGGAGTTTCGGCAACCGGGGGTGCAGGCGCCTCGGCATACCGGCCTTCCGCTTCACCGACGGCCCGAGGGGAATAAACCTTGGCCGGGCAACCGGTTTTCCAGTGGCTATTGCCCGGGGGGCGGCCTTTGACGTTGACCTCGAGGAGCGGGTCGCCACCGCCTTCGGGCTCGAGGCCCGGCACCAGGGGGCCAACGCCACCGGGTCCACCTGCATAAACATAATACGTCATCCGGGGTGGGGCCGCTCCCAGGAGACCTTCGGCGCCGACACCTTTCACATGTCCGTCATGGGTGCGGCCCATGTGCGGGGCTTAAAGAAGAATGTCATGCCGGTAATAAAGCATTTCGCCTGCAACAGCATCGAGGACTCCCGGTATACGGTGTCCGTTAATATCGATGAACGTCCCCTTCGGGAGATATACCTTCCCCATTTCAGGGCCTGCATCGAGGCCGGGGCCGCCGGGGTCATGAGCGCCTACAACCGGGTAAACGGTACCTACTGCGGCGAGCACCCGCGCCTGCTTACGGACATTCTCAAAAATGAGTGGGGATTCGACGGGTTCGTCATATCAGACTGGTTCTTCGGGTGCCGCACGACCGCCCCATCGATACGGGCGGGCCTTGATATCGAAATGCCCCTGCCCAGGTTCTACACCCCGAAGAAGATAAAGAAGGCCCTCCGCCGCGGTGAGATCACCGAAGCCATGGTCGACGATTCGGTGAGGCGGATAATCCGCCAGCTCATGAAGTCTGGCCTCTTTGAGCCCTTTGACCGGGAACCGGAAAAATATGTCGCCCGGCAGGAACATATCGATCTCTCCCTGGAGACGGCCCGAAAGGGGATGGTGCTTCTTAAAAACAATGGACTTCTTCCTTTTAATAAGGCGGCACGCGGTACGCTGGCGGTCATCGGCAGGGCGGCAAAGATCGCCTCCCTGGGGGACTTCGGGAGCTCGGCGGTGAGGCCCCCCTTTGCCGTGTCACCCATGGAGGGGATTCGCGCCGCCGCGGGCAAGACGAAGGTGGTGTTCAGCAAAGGCCCCGGCGCCGCCGCTGGAAGTGACGCGGCAGTGGTGGTCATATCCCTGACCCACGGCTTCTTTCGGGATGAGGGAGAGAACTTCCCCGGATTCGGCGGGGGCGACCGCCGCCGCCTCGAACTTTCATCAAAACAGATTCGGCTCATTAAGGAAACCGCCCGCCGCAACAAAAACTGCGTCGTGGTCATCGAGGCGGGTGGGGCAGTGTGTGTTGACGGGTGGATTGACGAGGTTGCCGCGGTCATCATGGCCTGGTATCCCGGCATGATGGGGGGGCAGGCCCTGGGGGAGATCCTCTTCGGCACGGTCAATCCCTCCGGGAGGCTTCCGGTAACGGTGCCGAAATCCACGGGGCAGATCCCCCCCCTTGACACGGAATCCGATGACGTAGCCTACGACTTCTGGCACGATTACCGCTATTTCGACAAACATAACCTGGAGCCGCGGTACCCCTTCGGCTTCGGCTTGAGCTACACCTCCTTTGAGTACCGGGGCTTTGTCCTGGACAGCGATTCAATATCACGGGAAGGATCCGTGAACGCACGGGTGACCGTAACGAACACCGGCAGTGTGACCGGTGACGAGGTGGTACAGTTGTACGTCGGGTATGGCAGCTCCCGGGTTGACCCGCGGCCGGTGAAAGAACTCAAGGGGTTCGCCCGGGTGACCCTGGATCCGGGGGAAGAAAAAACCGTGACCATAACAATTAACGCGAAAGACCTGGCCTGGTACAACCCGGATACCCGGCGTTGTGAGGTAGAGGCCATGGAGTATGAACTCTTTGCCGGGCCGTCCTCCCGGGACCTTCCCCTGCGGGGAAGGTTCAGGATAGACTGATTGAAGAAATTGACCCACGGGAGTTTTACCATGGATGAACAGAAAAAACTGAATTACAATGACGAACTGATCCAGTCCACCATGCTTACGAAGATGAGTGTGGCAAAAACCGCTTTTATCTATTTTAAAAACCTTCTCCGTTATCCGTTTAAAATGAAAAAACTGTCCGATCTCCAGCGGGGGGTCTACTATGGCCTCACGGACCATCCCCTGGACTCACGGTGCACGGCGCCGAACTCAGCGGCCGCGTTATTTCGGCAGAAGAAAGGTCTATCGTCCGCCTCACTTCTGAAAATTGTTTCCCACGAAGTCGAGGGAAACAGGGTCATCTTCCGGGGGAGGGGATACGACGTGTACCGAATCCGGGACCTGGACACCATGTTTCAGCACCGGTATGTGTTTGACGAGGACTCGAAATACGAGGCTCTGACCCTCAGGGTCGATTTCATCCGGGCCGATTGTTATCGGATCCGCCTCTCAGGGGGTCAGAGCATACCGGAAAACAGCACCCCCATGGTGTGCGGGGACATATCCGACAAAAACCTGAAACTCGACGTCACCGAAACCGCCGACCGCTACATCCTGGCCACATCGAAATTGCGCCTGGAAATCCGGAAAACCGGTTTCCGCATTGATGTGTTCGACGGCAGTGGAAACCCGGTCACGGTAACAGGGGGCAAGACCAGCGACGAATTCCCCATGCCCCTGGACAGCTTCCCCCTGGGGTTCATCACCGACAGGAAGAACAAGATGACCTTCGGGGTCGAGAACTTCGCCCTTTACCCGGGTGAGGCGGTTTTCGGCCTTGGTGAGAACTTCGGGCCGGTGAACAAGGTGGGACGCACCGTGGGGATGTGGAACTTCGAAGGGCTCGGGAACACATCGGGCCGGGTGTACAAAAACATCCCCTTTTTTATGAGCACCCGGGGATACGGGGTTTTTGTGAACGACACGACCCCGGTCACCTTCTGGGTCGGCTCACGGGAGACCTGCCGTAACATGTTCGCGGTCGAAAACGAAATAATCGATTACTACTTTTTCTACGGGCCGTCGTTTCAGAAAATTCTTGGCGCGTATACCGATCTCACCGGCAAACCGGCGGTGCCCCCGAAGTGGTCCTTCGGCACCTGGATTTCCCGTATCAGCTACTTCTCCCAGGAGCAGGTCATGGCGGTGGCGAAAAAGCTCAGGGACATGAAATTTCCGTCCGACGTCATCCACATTGATACCGGCTGGTTCGACGAGGACTGGCGATGCGACTGGAAGTTCAACGAGGAGCGCTTCCCCGATCCGGAAAAGATGTTCCGCGAAACTGAAGAGATGGGTTTCAAAATCTGTCTCTGGCAGATACCCTACGTTCTGAAAGAAACCGGCATCTATAAAGACGCCAGGAAGAAAAAGGCCCTGGCGAAAAACAGGGGCCCCTTCGTGTGGCTCTGGAACTACGAGGGGAGCCCCATCGATTTCTCCCGGCCCGAGGGTGTCAACTGGTACAAAGAAAAGCTCCGGGCGCTCTTGAAAATGGGGGCCGCCTCCATCAAGACCGATTTTGCCGAGCAGGTGGAGCCCTTCTCACGGTTCAAAGAACGTGACGGCAGGAAAATGCATAATGTGTACCCCCTTCTCTACCAGAAGGCGGCCTTCGAGGCCATCGAAGAGGAGCGGGGCAGGGGCGACGCGGTCATCTGGGCCCGGAGCGCATGGGCCGGGGCCCAGCGGTACCCGGTCCACTGGTCAGGGGACAATTCCTCGAACCACGACAACCTCCTGAGCTGCCTCAGGGGAGGGCTCAGCCTGGGCCTGTCCGGGTTTACCTTCTGGAGCCAGGACGCCGGCGGCTTTGTCGGGGTCCCGGGCGGCGAGGTCTACATCCGGTGGACCCAGATATCGATATTCCAGTCCCACATCCGGTACCACGGGTGCCCGCCCCACTATAAGGAGCCGTGGAACTTTGAGCCCGAAACCCAGGCGATAGTGAGGGATCTTCTCAACCTCCGGTACCGGCTCATCCCCTATATCTACACCGAGTCTGTTGCTGCGGCCGGGGCCGGCCTTCCCCTGCTCAGGCACCTGGTCATCGATTTTCAGGAGGACCCGAACGTGTACCACATCGAGGACCAGTTCATGTGCGGGCGGCACATCATGGTGGCCCCGGTGATGGAACGGGCGGAATCACGGCCGGTCTACCTGCCGGCAGGGAACTGGTACAACTTCTGGTCAGGGAAAAAATATTCCGGGGGGCGCTGGATCACCGCCAAAGCAGACCTGAAAACAGTACCGGTTCTCGTGAATGAGGGATCGGTCATCCCCCTGGCGAAACCTGCCCACCATACCGGTGAACTTACCGGCGAGGGAATGACACTCCAGGTCTATCCTGACGAAAAGGGTAACGCCGGCTATACCATCCAGGATGAGGAAAAGAAGACAGTGATAAAAGCTGTCGTTAACGGGGAAAAGGCCGACGTCTCGGTTAAGCCGGCCCTCGCGAAGGCGTCGGTGGAACTCCCCCGGGAAATGAAGGGGTTGACGGTGATAATCAGCTGATGAGCTGAATCCCTTTCATGATACAGTTTTATAAATACGGTCGACAACAGCCATTTCACGGTCTATTATCTTTATTTTAAGATATTCCTAAAAGTGGACATTTCTCAGAAATAAACAAATCTGGAGGGTCAGAGCCATGAACACGGTACCGGGAAAACAGGGCCATCGGGTCTTCCTGGGCATGAAAGTCGGCTATGTGTTCGGCATCATCCTGATCCAGTTTTACCCGATCAACCGTGAACTGCACCGGAAGATGTGCCGGGAGATAGAAGATCGGCGGGTGACCGGAAAGCAGGTTCTTGAGTTGACCGTACAGGTATAGTTAAAAAATCAATATACATTAATATTTCTATTGACGTATTGAAACCGTTACAGAGAATGATTATATTAATTTTAGAGGTGACCGTCACAGTATAACGAACATACTCGAAAACTATTAGGGGTGCTCATGGTATGGGCTGAGATCACACCCTTTGAACCTGAGATGTGTAATAACAGCGAAGGGAAATAGTTAAAATGGACAAGATAACAATGGCCGTTTAGCTGTTCCAGCTGACGGTCTTTTTATTTCTGGAGAATTGTTTGATGAAATCAGATGTCTTTGATCAGTATTCGGAAAAGTATGATTCATGGTTCATGAAGAACAGTAACGTCCTCTACTCAGAGGCGAAACTGGTGGCCCGGTTCCTGGAACCGAAAAAGAAAATCCTTTCGGTCGGGTGCGGGAGCGGACTCTTCGAGATGATTCTGAAAAACGAGTTCAACATAATTATTGAAAGCGGCATTGAGCCGGCCTCAGCCATGGCGGAGATCGCCCGGAAGCGGGGCATGGACGTCTCGGTGGAACCGATAGAAGAGGCGGACCTCGGTTCCGGTTCATGGGACATAATCCTCTTCAACGGGTCCCCCGGTTACATCAGCGACCTGGACGGGGCCTTTCAAAAGGCGCATAACGCCCTGGTTTCCGGGGGCAGGGTCGTGGTCATCGACATTCCGAAGGAGAGCTCCTACGCAATGCTGTACAACCTGGCGGCCACACTCGGCACCTGGGACCACGAACTCCTGGCCGGCATCCAGCCTATCGATCCCTACCCGATTGAGTTCGTGTCGTCAGCCCGGTGGCGCACCACCGGCGAGAAGGTCGCCGCCCTCGAAAGGGCCGGGTTCACAAATCCTGAATTCGCCCAGACACTGACCCGACACCCGGTCTTTTCTAATAACGATATCGAGGAGCCGATACCCGGTCATGACCGGGGTGATTATGTGGCCATATCGGCCCGCAGGGGGGAGTAAGATGATAACAGCGGAATCGGTTTTCAGCAACCTTGACAAAATCAGGAAGGAGGGGCCCCTGGTCCACAACATCACCAACTACGTGGTGATGAACCTCACGGCCAACGCCCTGCTCGCGGCCGGGGCCTCCCCGGTCATGGCCCACGCCCGTGAAGAGGTGGGCGAAATGACCGGCATAGCCTCGTCCCTGGTGATAAACATCGGCACCCTCAGTAAAAAGTGGATCGAATCGATGTTCGCGGCAGGGGAGGCGGCGAAGAAAAAGGGAATCCCGGTTGTTCTCGATCCGGTCGGCGCCGGAGCCACCACTCTCCGGACCGAAACCGCCGGCCGGATCATCCGTGACGTGAAGCCGTCGGTGATACGGGGCAACTCCTCGGAAATTCTCGCCCTGGTTTCGGCCGGGTCCGGAACGACAAAGGGTGTGGACAGCGTCCACTCGCCGGATGCGGCCCTTGACGGGGCAAAAAGCCTCGCCCGGGAATCCGGCTCTGTCGTGGTCATCAGCGGGGCATCGGACTATATAACCGACGGCACCGCGGTGATTCGTGTGGACAACGGCCATGAGATGATGGGTCGCGTGACCGGGCTCGGGTGCACCGCCACGGCCCTCATCGGGGGCTTTGCCGCGGTCAACGGGGACTATCTGTCAGCTTCGGCCAGCGCCATGGCGGTCATGGGCATCGCCGGTGAGATTGCGGCCGCGAAATCAACGGGCCCCGGGAGCATGAACATGAACTTCCTCGACGCCCTCTACGCCCTTGATGAAAATTCGATACGGGAAAGGCTCCGGTGTTCTGAAGGGTAAGGGTAACGGATGAAAAAGGATTTCGATTACTCCCTCTACCTGGTGACCGACCGGGCCATGGCCGGAAAACGCTCCCTCGAGGCAGTCGTGGCGGAGGCGGTTGCCGGGGGAGTGACCGCTGTCCAGCTCAGGGAGAAGGATCTGCCGGCCCGTGATTTCGTGGGGTGCGCCATGGCACTGAAGAAACGCCTTGCCCCGCTCGGGGTCCCCCTCATTATAAACGACCGGGTCGACGTGGCCCTGGCGGCCGGGGCCGACGGGGTCCACCTGGGGCAGGGGGACATGGCCTATGAGCACGCGAGAAAAATCCTCGGGCCTGACGCGGTCATCGGCCTGTCGGTTGAAACAATCGAACAGGCGGAAGCGGCGAACAGACTCGACGCGGACTACATCGGCCTGAGCCCGGTATTTTCAACCCCGACCAAGACCGACGTGACGACGTCCCTCGGCCTCGACGGGGTCCGCCGCATTCAGGAAATCACAAGTCATAAAACGGTTGCCATCGGGGGGATAAACAGTGATACTATCAAAGATGTACTCGAGGCGGGAGCGGACGGCATTGCCGTGGTCTCTGCCGTCATGGCAGCGGAGAGTCCACGGGACGCGGCCCGGGAACTGGCCGAGATTATTAGAAAGTATAGATATGGCTGGCAATGATACACAAATAGCATGTTTACTCATACTGTCATTGCGAGCGGAGCGAAGGCCGCTCACGGACCTCCGTGTCCTCCGCGGCACTAAGCCATCCTGGCTGTCGCAATCTCCCGATATAGTAATTGAGAATGATAGGTTCATATATCAATCCATAGTTTATAAAACGTTAACGAGAGATTGCCACGGCTGTCTTCGACAGCCTCGCAATGACGATAATAAAAGGGGTGCTGTGTGAAACTGTCCGACATCGGCGAGTTCGGCTTTATCGAACGCTTCTCGAAGGAGTTCCGCTCCCTGGAAGGGGACGGGGTCGTCGGTATCGGTGACGACTGCGCCGTGATCGAAAAAAACGGGAACGAGTCCCTGGTGGTGACCACCGATCTCCTCATCGAGAACGTCCACTTTCTGAAAGAGGTAATATCCCCTTTTGAGCTCGGATACAAGTCCCTGGCGGTGAACCTGAGCGACATTGCGGCTATGGGGGCCGACCCTGTCGGCTCTTTTCTCTCCCTCGGCATTCCGAAAGAAACCGACCTTGACTGGCTCGACGCCTTCTTCGACGGCTACCGGGAACTTTCCGCTGGTGAAACCTGCCCCCTTCTCGGCGGTGACACCACCGGTTCCGATAAAATCGTGGTGAACATTGCTGTCCTCGGGAGCGCTGAAAGGGGACGTATCAAGTTCCGCTCAACGGCCCGGGAAGGGGATCGAATATGCCTCATCGACAACCTGGGAGATTCAGCCGGAGGGCTCCGGGTTATACTGGACAAACTCGAACGGGGCGAGGCCGAACAGTACCTGGTGAAGCGGCACCACATGCCGAGGCCCATGGTGGCCGAGGGGAGGTGGCTCTCCCGGCAGGAGGGGGTTCGCGCGATGATAGACATATCGGACGGCATAGCCTCGGACCTGGGACACATCCTCAAGGCCTCGGGTAAGTGTGCGTCAATTGACCTTGACGCGGTGCCGGTCTCAGCACAGCTGAAGGAGGTTTCGGCCCGGCACGGGTGGGACGCCATGGAGCTGGCCCTCTCCGGAGGGGAGGACTACTCCCTCCTTTTCACCGTTGATGAACGGCATGGTGAAAAAATCAGGGCCGGGTTTGAACGGGAATTCGGCCGCCCCCTGCACACCATCGGACATATTGTTCAGGGAAAGCCGGCCGTAACCTGGACCCGGGGCGGCGAAAAGGCCGCACTCAAGGGGAAGGGGTTTCATCATTTTTAGGATATGGATATGACCACGAAAAAAATCTACAGGCGGGTCCTGGCCATAGCCGGTTCTGACAGCGGCGGCGGGGCCGGGATCCAGGCCGACATCAAGGCCATCTCCGCGTGCGGGTGCTATGCCATGACCGCGGTCACCGCCCTCACGGCCCAGAATACCCTGGGTGTCACCGGTATTCACCCGGTGCCGGCCCCGTTCATCCGGGAGCAGATCAGGGTTGTGTTCGACGACATCGGCGCGGACGCGGTGAAGATCGGCATGCTCCACTCCGCCGAGGTCATCGGGACCGTGGCCGCCGCCCTGTCGGAAGCCGGCGCCCGGAACATCGTTCTCGACCCGGTGATGGTTGCCACCTCCGGGGACCGGCTCCTCGAGGCGGACGCGGTGGATACCCTGGTCAGGGATCTCTTCCCCCTGGCGGATCTGGTGACACCGAACCTCCCGGAGGCGGAGCTCCTACTCGGGAGAAAACTGGGTCCGGAAACTGTTCTCGAGGGGGCGAGGGAACTGGCGGGCCTCGGGGCGGCGTCGGTGCTCCTCAAGGGGGGGCACTTCGACGGGGAGGAGCTCGCGGATCTCTTTTACGATTCCGATGACGATGAGTATTCCTTCCTTCGATCCCCCCGGATAAATACGAACAACACCCACGGGACCGGGTGTACCCTCTCATCTGCGGTGGCCTCCTTTCTGGCCCGGGGTGAGGCCCTTGCCGCCGCGGTCAGCAAGGGTAAGGAGTATATCGCCGGGGCCATATCTGCCGGGAGCCGGTACGAACTGGGCAGGGGCCACGGCCCGGTCCATCACTTTTATAAATTCTGGGAGTAAGCGCATGAAATTCACCGAAGAATGCTGGACCGCCGTCGGCGGGACCTTTGCCCGTATAAGCACTCATCCCTTCATAACTGAGCTCGCTGCCGGGAGACTGTCCCGGGAGGCCTTTGTCCGCTACATCCAGCAGGACGACCTCTACATTCTCGACGACGCCCGGGCCCTGGCACTGGCGGGCGTGAGGGCGCCGAACCCTGATGAGATGCTCCTCCTTCTCGGGCAGTCATACGAGAGCCTCAGGATAGAGAAATCCATGCACGATGAAATCTTCGCCGCCTTCGGGGTGAAACCCGCCGGGAAAAAATCCCGGGCCTGCGAGGCCTACACCGGGTACCTGGTGAACACGGCCCTGGCCGCGCCCTACGAGATTTCCGTGGCTTCACTTTTACCCTGCTTCTGGGTATACCACGAGACCGGCATACTGCTCGCCGATACGTCGGCCGATAAAAATCCCTACCGGCTCTGGATTGAGACCTACGGGGGAGAGGAATTCGCCATGGCTGTCATGGCAATGCGTGACCTGACAGACCGGGTCGCGGAGCGATCCTCCCGCGGGATGAGGGAGTTGATGCTTGAGGCTTTTATCCGCTCCACTGAGTATGAACTTCTGTTCTACGAGAGCGCGTACAGGGGTGATGAGTGATATTCGAATGCTGCGGTGATTCAGGGTTGTCTACGCGGACCTGGCTGAATCCACGTCATGTTCGATTTCGATGGCCTTGCTCGCCTTGAATCCGAGGCCGGTTTTCGCCGGGACGCTGATATTCTTCCCGGCGATGGGGGAGTACACCATCCGGGGCTTCTTCTCGACCCGGTAGAAGGTGCCGAAGCCGCGAATCTCGACCTTGTCCCCGGCAAAGGCGCTTTCAAGTATCTTATCGAGAAAATTATCAACGATATACTGGACTTCCTTTTTTTTCATACCGCTCTGGATGGTTAGACGCTCAACGATTTCGGTCTTGGTCAACGGTATACCCCTCAGGAAGTTTTTTGAATTGCTGCGTTTACCTTTTTATAGAGACGGGATTTTCTTCGGGCGGCCGTGTTTCGGTGAACCACTCCCTTCTGGGCGGCCTTGTCAATCCGCTTCACGAACTGCCGGTAGAGCTCCTGGAGGGCGGCCGGATCGACCGATTCCTTTGATTCAATGGTCCTGACCACCCTTTTCGAGGCGGTACGAATGGAAGAGCGGACCTGCGAATTATTGATTCGCCGCCTCTCGTTCTGGCGGTTTCTCTTTTTTTGTGATTGAATGTTAGCCACTGAAAGTACCTTTTAATAGTGTTTATAATAGGGCACATCTAAAAACCAGTATTTACAATTATTCTTATAATTGTAAATACTGG
>CAZEPS010000105.1:0-13887 GCA_964514165.1 uncultured Leptospirales bacterium | reverse complement strand
TTTTCCCCTCCATCATCCGTTTCAGGAGCAGGGAGATCAGTTTGCTCCTCGAAATTGAGAACATCCTCGCGACTGAATCGATCCTCTCAATCACCACCCACTTAATACTAATCGTAGTTTCAATCTTCATAAAGCACCTCCTTTCGTATATAAGCTATACGATTGGGAGAACACTTTTTGATGAAATTTTTCATGAAATCCGCCAATAAAAACACAAGAAAAAGAATTGATATCCATACACAATTATCCATACATTTAACCGTATAAAGGGTCCGGACGAGAATGGCAACATACACAAAAGGTAATCTTTCCAGGATAAAAAAACTTCATAGAGAAAAATTCCAGCCCCTGGACGGCATTTTCCAGAATATTCGAAAGGGAAGCGTTATTTTTATCGGAACCGGATGCGGCCAGCCCCGGTTCCTTGTCCAGGCTCTCATGGAGTTCACCGATAACTATCCGAACGAACTGTTCGGCGCAGAAATTATCCATGTCTGGACCCTGGGAATAGCGAGTTATATTGATGAAAAATACAGCACCCATTTCAGGCACAATTCTTTTTATATCAGCGAAGGTACCCGGGACGCGGTCAACCGGTGTGATGCCGACTATACCCCGGTATTCCATTCGGAGGTGCCGGATCTACTTCGAAGAAAAATTATCGATATTGACGTTGCCCTGATACAGGTCTCACTCCCTGATGAAGAGGGAAACGTCAGTCTCGGAATAAGCGTAGACATAGCAAAAACAGCGGTTGCAAACGCGAAACTGGTAATCGCCCAGGTCAATTCCCACATGCCGGTGACCGGAGAGGACTCCCTTATTAATATAACTGCTGTTGATTATGTATACCACCACGATGAACAGCTCCAGGAGTTCTCGCCCAGGGTGCCGGATGATATAGCGAAAATGATTGGACGGAACATAGCGAAGATAATCCGCGACGGAGACACCCTCCAGATCGGCTACGGCAGGATGCCGAACGCGGTACTGAGATACCTGAATGAAAAAAGACATCTGGGCATCCATACTGAAATGCTCACAGAGGGAGTCGTTGAACTTATGAAATCCGGGGTGGTGACCAATTCAATGAAAAACCGGGACACGGGAAAGACCGTTGCCACATTCTGCATGGGGAGCAGAAAGACATATAAATTCCTGGACCAGAACAACAGCATAGATTTCAGGCCCGTTGATTACACGAATAATCCCCGGGTAATTTCATCAATTAACAACATGGTTGCCATCAATTCAGCCCTGGAAGTGGACCTTTCGGGCCAGGCAACTGCTGAATCAATCGGCACCTTTCTCTACAGCGGGGTCGGGGGACAGCCGGACTTTATGCGGAACGCGGTAAAGTCTATAGACGGCACGTCAATTCTTGCCATACGGTCAACCTCAAACGACGGACGGCATTCAAGGATAGTCCCCTACCTGTCCCCGGGGGCTGGTACGACCCTCACCAGGGGGGACATACACTACGTGGTGACCGAATACGGAATCGCCTACCTTCACGCCAAGAACCTGAGGGAGCGGGCCCTGTCCCTGATACGAATCGCACATCCGGCTTTCAGGCAGGAGCTGTTCGACAAGGCAAAGGAGCTCGGATACATCTACAAAGACCAGGAGTTCGTACCGGGAAAGAAGGGGGAGTATCCGGAACATCTTGAGTCCTACAAGACGATGAAGAATGAAAATACCCTGTTCCTGAGACCGATTCGCATCAGTGATGAAAATATATTGAAAGAGTTCTTTTATTCACTTTCGGACAAAAGCATCTATTACCGTTTCTTCGCCGCCCGTCCCCACATCCCCCACCGCCTGCTCCAGAAATTTGTGGTGATCGACTATACCCAGGAGCTGATTATCCTGGCGATAAAAATGCTGGAAGAGCGTGAAATCGTTGTCGGGATGGGACAATACGTGATTGATGAAAAAACCATGTACGCTGACGTGGCATTTGCCGTGCGGGACGACCACCAGAACCTCGGAATCGGAACAATATTACTGAAATATATAAGCGCCGTCGCTCGAAAAGAGGGTGTCCACGGTTTTACGGCAGACGTGCTCCCTGAGAATAAAAGTATGCAGCATCTCTTTGAAAAAACCGGACACCGGATGGAAAAGAAAATAGACGGCATCTCCTATCATTACACAATGCCGTTCAGATTTTCATGAGAGGCGCGATGCACCTCTCATGCAGAAACCATGAAAATGCATATTCATGCATTTTCATGGTAGGAATTAAATATGCCTTGAATTTTTTTTTAAATAATCGGTACGGTAAGATATGGATATTAACAGCATAATCGTAACCTTTGTCGGGGCCCTTTTTTTCGGTCTCATACTTATAATTATATCCAAACAGATTAATGTACCCTCAATTGTATTGCTGCTTGTCGGAGGAATTATCCTCGGACCTCACACAATAGGGATAAACCTGATACACCCCGAAATACTCGGCCACGGGCTTGAGGTCATAATAAAACTTTCCATCGCCCTGATCCTGTTCGAGGGGGGATTGACACTGGATATTAATGGGTTCCGGTCTGTATCGAGTGAAATTCGCCGGGCCCTGACAATCGGAGTAATGGCCACAGCAATCTTAACCGCGGCAGGGGTCTACCTGATATTCGACTTCCCGGTAATCTTTTCCCTTCTGTGCGGAAGCCTGGTCATCGTTACCGGGCCCACGGTCATCGGCCCCCTCCTGAAACGCCTGAATGTCAACGACAAGCTTCACAACTTCCTGCACTGGGAGGGAATTCTCATAGATCCCATCGGTGTTTTCGTGGCGCTCCTGGTATACGAATACATAATCGGCCACGACGCTCTTATCTTTTTCTTTTTAAGAATCGCCGTGGGTCTCGGTATAGGCATCGGGAGCGGTTTCTTCTTATCATTCATCATTCGAAAGCGCTGGGTACCGGAAGATCACATGAATGTTTTCCTCCTGACCTATATCCTCGGCATTTATGTTGTTTCAGACATTATTGTTGTTGAAAGTGGTCTTATGAGCGCGGTAGTGGCAGGCTTTTTTATCGATTTCTACAAGACCCCGGAAATCTACAACATTCGCCTCTACAAGGCGGAGCTTATAGACCTTCTCATCGGCCTTCTTTTTGTTCTCCTGGCGGCGAACCTCGATCTCGACGCCTTTATGAAATACTACAACTGGAAAATGCTCCTGATTGTAATTGGTATCATGTTCCTGATACGACCGATCAACATATTCCTTTCAACTATCGGTAAAAATTTCTCTTTCAGAGAACGTATTCTACTGAGCTGGATTGCGCCCCGAGGGATTGTGGCGGCATCCATGGCCTCCCTCTTCGCCCTGAACCTGAAAGAGCTTAATTTCCCCTCTACCCAGTATGAATTCATCGAGGCTTTTACCTACGTGGTCATAGGAAGCACGGTCATACTCCAGGGCTTCACCGCGAAACCCCTGGCGCGGATGCTGAAACTGCTCCAACCGGCACCGACAGGATGGCTCATCGTGGGAATAAACAAGCCATCCCTCGTCATGGCCGAAATAATCAACAACCTCGGCTATTCCGTCGCCCTCATAGATACAAACCTGCATTCGGTACGGATAGCACGGAGGCAGGGCCTCTACGCCATTTCGGAAAACGCTCTCGCAATCGATCCTGACGATTACCCGGATCTTCACCGCATAGGAAACGTCATCGCTGTAACTTCAAATGAAGACCTCAATGAACTGGTATGCCAGCGGTGGAAGAAACTCCTGAACAAGCCGGCGCTCTACCAGTGGAAGTACACTGATCCCGCAAAAAAAATCGACGAGATCGACACCACAACCGGTAAAACCGTGTGGACATCACTGAAACTCAACGTTATAAGCAGCATCAATAACCGGGAGCTCTCCTTCCCGGTATTCAAACGGGATGACGCGAAAAAACGGCCGATACGCCATCCGGAACGGGTCCTCTTTTACGCGAGTAAAAAACGGCTCATACCCTACTTTCCGGAAGAACCCGATGACAGCTATACCTGTATGGCGTACAGTCCCTTTGACATTAAGACTGACATCAACATACGGCCCCAGTGGGTGCTTTACACGGAGGCGGAATCGCTCAGCGAAATTTACGCCGAGATGCTCAATCAGTTCCAGATGGATTTCCCTGAGACAAATACCGGTTCCCTCATAGACAGGCTCCTGGCCCAGGAGCAGGAATACTCCAGCGCCATCGGGTACAACACCGCTTTGACACACGCCTACCTGGATGATATCGATTCATCGGTGGTCATTGTCGCCAGGAACGCGACCCCGGTTGTCTGTACCTTTAATGATGAAACCATCGAGAATATCATCATGGTTTTGAGCCCGAAAAACCAGCCTGACACCCATATCGAAACCCTGTCCAGAATATCAAAATTTATTACCAACGAAGAAAACAGGCGGGCGCTGAGAAGGGTAAAATCACGAAAAGAATTGCTCAATATCTTTTTCCTGGGGGAATAACCAGTTACTGTCTCCGGCTGAATTACTGTTTGACACATAAAAAATTACATTGTATTATTCAGGCATATCTTATTTTTAAAGGAAAGACTATGGATTCCCACATACGCGTTCTCATTATTGACGCCGGCACCGGTTTTTACCGGATTAACAGGTATCCCATTGGCAACTTTTTCGGCCCCGTTGACCTGGGGCTTCATCTCTCGTCGAACCACAATTCCCTGAACATCGGCGCGGGGCTTCTGGCAGGATCGATCTTCCCCGGATCGAACCGTCTTTTTTTCAGCGGATTTTCGCCCTGCTGGGGGGGATTTTACATTTCCTCCATGGGGGGAGCGGCCCTGGTTTTCGACAACCTTGGCATCAACATGGTATCAATAATCGGAAAAGCACCGGCCCCGTCAATGCTCTACCTGAACAGGACCCACGGTGAAGAGGTCCAGGTGGACCTGGCCCCGGTAAACCTGAACCAGGTCTGGAACACCGGACGCGGCGGGGTCTATTCCCTCATGGATGAAACCTTCGAGCGATTCAGTGACCGGTACGAAAACGACCCCCGGGTCCTGACCGTCGGTCCCGCTTCCATGGCCACCGATTTCGGCGCGGTCGCGTCAGCTCCTATCCGTAAGGGCGAGATAACCCACGTTGACACCTGGGCCGGCCGCGGGGGGCTCGGCACCAAAATGCTGCAGCAGCACAACATCGTGTCCGTGATCTACGGAGGGACCTACCTTGACGAAGACTTCAGGGACAGGAACGTTGCGGACCAGTGGTTCGTGGACAAGTACAAGAAGAAACTCGCCGCAAAAGACCTCGACGCCACGACCAAGTACCGCTACGAGGAGGAATTCAACACCGGAGGGACCTTCGGTGTCAACTACGCCACCCTGAAGGGTTTGATGTTCTCTTTCAACTACCGGAGCATCTACATGGACGAGGCGGAGCGCCTGGAGATTCACGAAAAGTTCATCGTCAACCATTACCTGAAGCAGTTCAACGAGGAGACCATCGAACCGAAGAAACAGAAGAACTGCGGCGAGCCCTGCGTGGCCGTGTGCAAGAAGATGCTCGGAGTCTACAAGAAGGACTACGAGCCCTACCAGACAATGGGCCCCCTGTCAGGGATATTCGACCAGCGAGCCGCCGAGAAGCTGACCCACCACGCTGACATGTACGGCTTCGACGCCGTCTCGGTCGGCGGGGTCGTGTCCTGGCTCATGGAATGCCTCCACGAGGGGTACATACTCCCGGAAGAGGTCGGGGCCTCGGACAGGCCGGTATTCACCCCGAAAAACTTCTCCATTGAAAGCGACTCGATGCATAACGCCGACATCGGTATCAGAATACTCGACGCTATCATCGAAAAGAAAGGAATAGTCGATCTCTCCGAGGGGGCGCGGAAATTCGCCCGGCGACTCTCCCGTGACCGGGGCGAGAAAATACTCAACGCCTTTCCGTATAACGCCTTCGCCCGGAAGGGGTGGATGGTGCCGAACCAGTACTGGACACCGGGGGCATTCTCCCCCATGGCGATCATGGGGAAGTACTACATGCATTACGGGAAGGACTTCCTCCCTCCCCGGGAACTGGGACGAAAAGACGCGGAACGCTTCAGGCAGGAGCTCATTCTCGACAACACCGGGTTCTGCCGTTTCCACCGCGGGTGGGCCGAGGAGATGGCCCCGGAGATCATCGGTTCACTCTACGGGGCAAAGGAGGAGTTTCTCCGCTCCATAGCAAAAACCGCGACAAGGATAAACTCCCGAAACTCGTCGGTCTTCTGGGAATCGAAACGGAACGCTGATATCGTGTACCTTTTCATGAAAAGGAAGGCAGACGTGGAACAGAGCAAAGACAAAGAACTCCACACCTGGATAAAGGCCTTTGAAGAGGACAAGAACGAGGCGGCCCTGAACTTCTGGTACGAAATACACAAGGGAATAACCGAATCGCTGAAAGAATTCTAGATGATCTTCGGTAATAAGGACACATCACGGGTCGTAAGCCTGCCGAAACGGGTAATCGCCAGAATCATGAACAGGATCAAATTTCTTGTGGAAACCTTCATATGGAAGAGAGGAAACGGCAGTTCGCGATTCACGACGTCACAATCGAAAAAACCGGCGTCAGGCACATGACTGGCAACTCCACCATTTTCGCCGATTTCAGCGGTGTTAACCTGAAAAAGTACAACACCGTTATAATGCTGGCGAACGACTGGCTCCCCACCGGCGAAGAATCGGACGCGAGGACCATCATGGGGTACATGTTTCTCCAGACCGCGGTGAAGGATTTTCCGGTCAAGCCGCACTTCATCATTGAACTGATGGACCCGGACAACGAGATGATTCTTCAGGACTTGAACACGGAGATCCTGATAACTACCTACATTATCAGTTGCGCCATGTCCCAGATCGCGATCAGAAAAAACATACGGATAATATTTGACGAGCTCTTCACCGCCGCCGGGGCGGAGATCTTTTTCAGGGAAATTGACTTTTACAAACTGAAGAAGGCGGATATGACCTTCAGTGAGATAGAAAACCATGTCTTTGCCTACGGGGACATTGTCCTCGGGATCCAGAGCGGTGTGGACACAACAAACGCCGTCGGCTCCATAACCCTGAATCCGGCGAAGAACAGCCGGTGGCAGTTCAATGATTCTGACAGGATCATCGTTCTTCATTCATAGATCCAGGCCGGGGAAGAATAAAAGATGATTTCCCTTCAAGGCCTTGTTATACTATAAACAGTTTCATACTAGAGAAAAAAGAAGGAGATCTCATGCTTAGTTTTTTACCGTATGTCGTCAGAGGAAGCCTGCTTGTACTCCTTATCGCACTGACCACAGTGGTTTTCGGCGTGCCGCTGGTTATTTTTGGGTTCATAAAACTCCTCCTCCCCTTCAGGTTCTGGAGAAGACTGTTTCTCTACATCTGCGTACTCCTGAGCAACGTGTTCTGGCTGAAGACAGTAAACACCTGGATGAAACTTATCAACAGCACGAAATTTGAAGTCACCGGGACCGATGAATTTTCGAGGGACGAATGGTACCTGATAATCATGAACCACCAGTCCTGGGCCGACATACTGGTAATGATCATGATCTTCCATACCCGCATACCCTACTACAAGTTTTTCGTCAAGAAAGAGCTCCTCTGGGTGCCGATCTTCGGACTGTCATTCTGGGCCCTGGAATACCCCTACATGAAACGCTACTCGAAAGAGGAGATAGCGAAAAATCCGGAACTGAAGGGAAAAGACCTGGAGACCGTCAAGGAAGACTGCGAGCGGTTCAAGGAGAACCCGGTCACCGTCATCAGTTTCGCCGAGGGGACACGTTTCACTTTAGAGAAACAGAGGCGGCAGAAGTCGCCATACCGGAACCTCCTGAAGCCGAAGGCCGGCGGCATAGCGATGGCAATCTATTCCATGGGAGACTACCTCAGCTGCATCCTGGACGTGACCATCGTGTACAAAGGGGGAATCGACAGAATGTGGGACTACCTCTGCGGCAGAATCGACACGGTGCATGTTCATATAAAAAGGAAGGATCTCCCCGAATGGATCGGCAACTACGCCGCGGACGAGAAAAACCGAAGGTATTTCGTCGACTGGCTGAACAGCTACTGGGAGGATAAGGACAGGCTCATCGACGAGATAAATTCGTCCCTGGAGGATTCGTAAGCGGTCACGCCTGCTGCACCCAGATGGTTGCCTGCCGTATCAGTTCAATTGAATTGCTGATGTTGAGCTTGTCCTTGATATGGGCCCGGTGATTTTCTACGGTCTTGATGCTGATGTGCAGCTTGTCCGAAATCTGCCGGGTGCTGAACCCGTTTCCGATGAGCTCAAAAACCTCGAGTTCCCGATCCGAGAGCAGGTCCAGGGGTGAACTCTGGTGGCTGTCCTTCCCGTCGACGAACTTGTTCAGCATCTGGAGCTGGATATTCTCGCTCACGTAGACCCGGCCGTTCATCACCTGTCGTATCGCGGTGATGATTGTTTCCGGGGCCTCCTGCTTCATGATATACCCCTTTGCCCCGGAACGAAGGACCCGCTCAGCGTAGATATTCTCATCGTGCATGGATATGGTCAGTATCTTGACGTCCGGCATGTAGAGCTTCAGGTCTTTGATGAGCTCCATGCCGCTCGAATCCTTGAGGGAGAGGTCCACAATAACCAGGTCTGGCTTGATTTTTTTTATCCTGTTCAGGGCGTCAAGGTGTTCTTCGGACTCGCCGCATACCCCCATGCCTGATTCGTTCTCAATCAGCTGTGCCAGGCCGCTGCGGAATATCGGATGGTCCTCGACAATAAAGACCTTTATTTCATCACGGGAAAAATCTGATTTTGAAGTCATGGCAGTAATTAGTGATCCTTCATTTAATCATGGAACATACCACGCTGGTCCCGCCGGCATCATTCCTTTCAATCAACAGGGAGGCGTTGATGATACTGGCCCGGTAGCGCATAATATTAATGCCCATGCCGTCCTCGCTGTCAAGCATCTTAGGAATGCCGATACCGTCATCGCGTATCTCCAGGGTCAGGTTTACGTTATCTGATTCTATAATGACCTCAATTAACCGGGGCTTCGCGTGCTTGACCGCGTTGTTCAACGCCTCCCGCGCAATATAGTAGAGGTGGGTCGCGGTAATATTGTTATCAATCGAAACCGGGTCCTCGCATACAAGGTTGCATTTGACCGGGTAAATATGCTCGATGTCGTTCACCAGTTCATTGATGGCGAAGACCAATCCGTCCGGCTGAATATCCACCGGCTTGAGGCCCTTGGTTATCCTCCTGGTATGATCAATGGCCTGGCTGATGAGGGAATCGACTTCGTTTATCTGTTCCACCTCCGGGAGTATCCCGTTCTGGACTTTCTGCTTGATGAGTTTTATGATGAACTGGATTCCCACGAGATGGGGCCCGAGCCCGTCATGAAGTTCCCCTGCCAGCTGGCTCCGCTCAATCTCGCTTGCCTTGAGAACCCTGCTCTCGAGCATCTTCTTCTCGGTCACGTCCATGAAGGAGGCGATGCTCACCCTGGTGTTCGGAACGATGTCTATGGTAAGAAAGATGTTCTTTTCGTTTCCCGCCTTATCGATAAAGGTGAACTCGTAATTCCGGGGGGCCTTGGCCGGGTCTATTCTACGGAGGCGGTGATACTGGAGCATCCGGTTTCGGTCATTTTTATGGACCACCCGGGTGAAACTCATCTTCCCCTCGATCTCCTCCTTCTTGTAGCCCGAAAGCTTTTCGAACTCCCTGTTGGCGTACGAAATTACCGTGTCCTCTTCGATAAGGGTCGCGCCGGTGCCCGTGGTTTCAAACACGGTGAGGAAAAGGTTCTTTATCCTGTTCCGATAATCCATGTCGTAGAGAAAAAAAGACACGGTCCGCACAACGTCCGATATGATGAGGAATTCCTCCTTCATGAGCTGGTAATCGCCGAAGAGAGTCACGGAGAGGATCCCGTAGATGATGTTGTTGTACATCAGCTTGATGGTGATGGAACTCGGGTTGTCCTCAGCTGTTTTCGAATTGTTTATGAAACCGAGGAGCGGGTCCTCGTTCATGATGACGTCGCTCGGATGAACCAGGGCCTCTTTGACGAACTCGTCAAAGAAGAGCCTCGACAGCCGTTCACTGGCGAATGAGAAAACGTTCTTCGCCTCGTACTGGAAGAAATTCTTTAGCTCACCGGTATCGTCTATAAGGGCGATCCAGCAGCTGTTATACCCGATGGTATCCACGAAGATTCGGCATATGGCGGTGAAGTCCCATTCCTGTGATTCGATTGACTCGAGGAGATAGGGGATGGTGTTTATGGCCTTGAGCTTGGCCGTTATCTGCCGTATCTTGTTGTTATTTTTCATGATGAACGTCTGAGGAAACCTTGTTCCTGTCTCGAAATCTTTCAGATAACATAATCCCCCCCAGAACAGCGATAAAGGCCATGGCCAGGTAGAGTACGAGGTCCCCGGTGGCGGTGTAGATCGTCCCGTGATTGAAGCTGAAGTCGATATCTCCGACGAGGTAACCCTTCCTGAGAATGGGAATCGATTTGACCACCCTGCCGTAGGGATCAACCAGGGCCGTGTACCCGGTATTGCCGCACCGGACAAACCAGATGCCGTTCTCCACCGCCCGGAACACCCCGGCGGCGAAGTGCTGCATGTGCCCCTTGTAGGTCTCGGTCCATCCGTCGTTGGTGGTGTTGACGTAGAAGTCGGCCCCCAGTTTCCGGTACCGCCGGCAGAGACGGTGGAATATCCCCTCGTAGCAGATGAGTGTGCCGAATTCCCATTCCTGAATTTCAAAAAGCTTCGGGGATTCTCCCGGCATGAAACTCGAGGCGCCGAAGCTGTCAACTATCCGCTTCACGAAGGGGAAGATATTCTCGTAGGGGAACCATTCCCCGAAGGGGACCAGGTGTATCTTCGAATAGGTGTTCGTCACCTCGCCCTCAGCGGTGATGAGAACCGCGTTGTTCAGTGGGTATCGTCTGATGAACTTCTCCCCCCACACTTCGAGAATGCCGATCTCGCCGGTGAGGAGCGGCACCCCCGATTCCCTGACGAAATCGATGAGTATCCTGGCGAAGATGTTAAAATTACCGAGCTGGTAATCATAGGAGATGGTCTCCAGGGTCGCGGATTCGGACCAGATCATGAGTTCCGGACCCTCGAGCATGGCCATCCTGGAATAGCGCTTCAGCTCCTCGAGATAGGCGAACTTCCGCGCGGACCAGCTCTCCCAGGGATTGATGGTGGTCTGGACCAGGGCGACCCTGAGGTTTCTTTTGACTTCCCGGCTCGTGGAAACAAGCACTATGGACCCGTACAGGATAAGGGCGGCAAGAAAACCGGCGGTAGCAAGAAACCTGCGCCCGGTGCCCGGTTCCATAAGAACCCCGGGGCGAATCTCCCGGAACCCCTTTTCGTGAACCAGGTCAGCCAGGGCGGTGTTGAACATCACGATGAGAAAAGTTACCCCGAAGACACCGGTGATTGACGCGGTCTGTATCAGGGGGAGAAACGAATACTGGGAATAGGCCCAGAAGGGCATCGGGTACGCGATAAATCCGACGGACTGGAGCAGGTCCACGAAAATCCACGCTGAAGGAAAAATCAGAAACCTGAGTTTTTCGAACCTCCGGGAGAGGAATTCCGCCGCCAGGATCTTAACCGAGAAAAAGACCGACAGGCTCGGGATGAGAAAGCCGAGTATGACGAAATAGCCGCCGGGAACTTCCGCCCCGAAGTTCCCTATCCACTCGTAAGTAAGATAATGCCCCAGGAGGGATACCCCGAAAGTCACAAAGTAGAGGTCTTTGAACTCCTTCTCCCGTATGTACAGGAGCAACGGTATAAGGGCAATCCAGGCGAACAGGGGATGGAGCCTGAATATAAAAAGGTCATAATTCGGAAATGAGAAAAACATCAGGACAGGAGTCAACAGATAGTAGTTCCCCTTGAAAAATTCGAGTATCCTGTTCATATCGCTACTTCCAGCATTGCCAATAGTTCGTCTTCTGTTATAACAGTGACCCCCAGGTCCCGGGCCTTCTGGAGCTTTGAGCCGGCGGACTCTCCTGCCACGAGAAAATCGGTTTTTTTGCTCACGGAACCGGCGGCGCGCCCGCCCTTCTTCTCGATGAGCCCTTCAATCTCGGCGCGGCTGAACCGGGAGAGGGTCCCGGTCACCACGAAACTCTTCCCGGCGGCGGCACCGGCCGCCTCGGCACCCGCAGCCTCGTCCTCCACCTCGAGGCCGGCTGCCCGCATCTCGTCGAGGAGCCTGCGGTTCTCTTCACGGTGAAAGAAGCCGTGCACCGACTCCGCCACACCGGGGCCGACCTCGTTTATCTCTACCAGTTCTTCAACGGTCATCTCACGGAGGCGGTCGAGGGAACCCGCGCTCCTGGCGATAACTTTCGCCAGGTGGTCTCCCACGTTTCGAATCCCAAGGCTCTTGAGAAACTGGGAGAGGAAGATCTTTCTGCGATTATCGATGTTATCGAGGATCTTGTCCGCCAGGACCTCCCCCATCCGCTCCATGGCTAAAAGGTCATCCCTGGTGAGGCGGTAGAAATCGGCGATGGTTCGAAGCCTGCCGGCGTTGATGAGACGGGTTATGAGCTCCGGCCCCATGTTCTCGATGTCCATGCCGTCCCGGGAGGCGAAAAATTTCAGGGTCTCGAAACGCTTCCCCTCGCAGGAGGGGTTCACGCACCGGAGGAAGATGTCCTCTTTCTGGAGCCCGGATCCGCACGAGGGACAGGTTTTCGGCGGAATGATCGGTTTTCTTTCACCGGGCGCCCCCTCACGGTGGAGGTCCACCACCTTCGGTATGACGTCCCCTGCCCGAATCACGGTGAGGACATCGCCGACTGCCACGCCGAGGCGTTCCACCTCGCTGAAGTTGTGGAGGGTGGCCCGCTTCACCACCACGCCGCCTATGTTTATTGGAGAGAGATTCGCCACCGGGGTCACCACCCCGGTGCGGCCAACCTGGTAATCGACCGATTCGAGTTTGGTGAAGGCCTCCCGGGCCGGGAACTTCCAGGCTGTGGCCCACCGGGGGGCCTTTGAGGTTGCGCCGAGCTCGTCCCGCAGGGCCAGATCGTTCACCTTAATGACCACCCCGTCGATGTCGAAATCGAGGGTGTGGCGGATCTCCCTCCAGTGGCCGTAGAACGTTTCGATATCTTCGAGCGTCCCGGCCCCCCGGTGCGGGGAAACCGGAAGGCCCCGGCCTTCCATCCAGCCGAAAAGCTCCTCCTGGGTCGCGGGGGCGTTATCCGAAACCTTTCCGACGCCGTAGAAGATCACCTCCAGGGCCCGCTTTTCCGTGACCGCCGGGTCGAGCTGGCGGAGGGACCCGGCCGCGGCGTTCCGCGGATTGGCGAAGGGCCGCTCCCCCTCATCCTCCCGCTCACTGTTGAGGCGTTCGAAGGCGGTGAAGGTCATATAGACCTCGCCCCTCACAGACAGGTACTCCGGGGACGGCCCCCCGAGTTCCAGGGGAATGCCGGCAATGGTTGAGATGTTCGCTGTCACGTCCTCCCCCACGGCCCCGTTCCCCCGGGTCGAACCCTGGACCAGGCGCCCCTTTTCGTATACCACTTCCACCGCCAGGCCGTCGTACTTCAGTTCCATCGAATAGGGGGGATCGGGAATCTCCCCGGCGTTTTTTCGGCACCGCTGGTCGAACTCCCGGAGCTCTTCCAGGGAAAAGACGTTCCCCAGGCTCAGCATCGGCGGGTCGTGAGGCACCTCTCTGAAGGTGGCCGACACACCGCCGCCGACGCGGCGGGCAGGGCTGTCCTCCCGGACGATGCTCGGGTGCTTCCGTTCAATGTCTTCAAGTTCACGGACCAGGGCGTCGTAGGT
>CAZEPS010000104.1:0-14040 GCA_964514165.1 uncultured Leptospirales bacterium | reverse complement strand
CATAATCCCCCGCCGCCGAAGGCGGCGGGGGATTAGTATACAATTATTGTGCTCTTAAATACATGTTAGGGTATAATTATTGATTTTTTTACAATATGTTTTAGAAATCCCGGATTAATTTTGTCACATCACCCTCCTTCATGATGCTATATTAATACACCCTCGGGGAAAAATACACTGCGTCAGTACAATTCGGGAGAAGAATTATGAATGCACAATTTCACAAAGATTTTACCGCCTGCTATACAAGGCATTATTATCGTATTGTCAAATACCTGCTCGGTTATATTCGCAGCTGGGAAACCGCTGAAGATATCGTCCAGGAGATGTTTGTCAGGCTTTATGAAAAGAAGCGCAGGCTTGACCCGGAATCGCCGACTATTAAGAATTACCTCTTTTCTATTGCCCGCAACGCCGTGCTGGACCACATGAAACATGAGTCAATGGCTGCGGAGAAATATTCAGAGGTTCATTTCGAAGAAGTGTCAATTAATGATCAGTTCTACAGCGACGTTGAGAATTTCGTAATCGACGGGGAGGTTGTTTCAACTCTCCATGATACAATGAACAGCTTCCCTTCCGCTGAGCAGAAAATACTGATGGAACGCTTATATGACAACAGGAGAAGAAGCAGGGTATGTGCAGATAACAAAATATCTTATTACCGTGTCCGCATGATTGAAGAAAATTTTATTGATGAACTCAGGCAGAAACTTCAGCCGTATTTTGCCCGGTAATTCCATATATCATGGTAAAATGAATTTTAAAAAAATTTCTTTTTCCATAGCCCTTCTGCTCTGGAAGCGAGTAGTACAGGGGATGGTTTTGAGAGGAATTTTCTCTCAGCCAGATTATCCAAGAAAGGAGGGCAAGATGAATTTTTATGAAAAACGCGGTGTCAGAATATTCCTGGCGTTGACGGTTGCGGTAACAACACTGTTTTTTTGTTCCTGCGCTGATGACGGTGGGGAGAGCCAGCTGAATAACCTGCTTCTTCTCGGCACGCTCGCAGGGGCTGAACAGGGGAGAGGACACACCGCCATGGTGGACATTCCCGGCGTCATGGCAGCTCAGACCGACACGGGATACAGCGGAAGCAGCACGGAATTTCAGACCATGGACGCCATACCCCAGGGAAATGCCTCTGTCACCATGAAAGGGGTCTATGTGCCGGTACGGGCATCCCTGTACATCGGTGACCAGCTTCTCTATTATGGTGGTCGGATGGTCACCGAGATTGAGCGGGTACTGACCGTTTTCCCGGGACTGCTCAACCTGGGTGCGGTGACCGCGACGTACAACGATAACGCAGACCCGGATCATCCCGGGCGGGTCATTCAGCTGGAGGAGGGCACTACCTTCGGTCCCGGCGGAAGAAAAGCCAGTGTCTGGTATACCGATACCGGAACAGACGCGCTCCGGGACGGGGTTAAACTCATAGAGCTTGAATACCGGGCGACGGATGAGTCTGGAAACGTCGATTATACCGATCTCGAGAATCGGAGCATTGACGGGGTGCTTTTTGTCAGGTATCTTCCTGATGAACGTCCTGATGAATACACGGTCCTTCGCGTTGAGTTTCAGAAGAAGCTTTCCGACGGCACCAGGACGGCCTGGATATGGATAGAGAATCACCTGAACCTTAACTGGGATGAAGTCCAGGTAAACGGCAATTCAGTCCTGTTTCTTTCCGAAGACGCACAGGGAAATGTTACCACCGAAGGGGGTTATTCAACCATCGGCGTGAAGATGCCGTTCAAGGATGAGTTTGTCGCCCCTGACTGGCAGGCATCGACAGAACGGGTGTATCTCTTTAAGGCCGCTGGATCCGCCAAAATTAACAAGGCGGTGGTGAACGTGGTCTTCCCGTTGCGGTCAGACTCTCTCTCAGGTACACCGTTTGCTGACGCCCAGGCCTGGTCTTTAGGAGAACTCTTCACGGACGGGCTGCTTCAGTACATGAATGACACGAACGTTACCGTTGAAGGCATCGGCACCATTACGATGCTCCAGCTGGTGAATCTGCTGCAGGGATCTGTTACACTCGATCTTGCCTCGCCGCAGGCGGATATTCTTACGGCCCTCAACGCCATGGCCGGCAATCCATTGCTCAGTGACCCGAGCGCTCAACTCCTTTTACAGGACCTCCAGGTGGTGACCGGCATCAGGAACCCGGCGTACTTCTACAAGTCAGGGTTCACCAATACCCTGGTGGGCCAGGACGACAGTTCAGGGCTTGACAAGTACGGCATTGTCGAGTATGACGCCCTGGAGGACATACTGGTCTCCGGAGCCTTTTCCAGCGGCGCGTCAGACCAGGAACCGGTGGCTTCACAATTTCCCGGCCTGGACGGGCTTTATACGATTGATATCGTCATCGGTACCGGAATAGATCATATGACAGACCACAGCGGACTGGCTGATGTCTGGACAGATGGTAACGTACCTGTTCCGGCTCCGCCGTATACCTTTGAGTAATCTTCTGTATCACAGGTTAATTCGTTGACAGCCCGGTATTTTACCGGGCTGTTTTCATTTTTGGCCTTTTTGCCGTAATTCGCTGGTCTGATTTTATTACTGCCCTGGTCTTCAGACCCGTGAAACCCTCGGACACTATCCGTCTTGATATGATTCTCTATATAATGATTTCTCCCGGGTCATCGGCTCTTATGTCCGCGTTTCTCGGTATTATGACTCATCTTCACAATAGTGAAAACCGATAACAATCGGTAAATCAGGATTTGAGAGCTGTCTTGATTCGAGATACGATCCTTTCCATTTAGATAACAATCGATACACTTTTTACAACTTGACAGGCAGTGAATTTCAATTATATTCAATACATGAAACACTATCCCCTCTATTACCTCGGAGACTGGCAGGACCGGGGTGAAACTATTTCCGTAGTTAACCCTGCCACGGGTGAAGTCTTTGCAACGACCGCATCGGTTAATCAGGAGGAGCTGGGCGGTATTATTCATTTTGCCCACCAGTCATTTAAAGAATGGAGTTCACTCACCGGCCTGGAGCGGGGAGATTCTCTCTATTCGATTGCCTCGGCCATCGAAGGTAAAAAGGAAAATCTTGCCCGCACCATAACCATGGAAAACGGAAAACCCCTGGAACAGAGCACGGCCGAGGTGAACCTGACTATCGACCATTTCCGCTGGTTCGCGGAGGAGTCCCGGCGTGGATACGGCCGCATAGTGCCGCCCCAGGCTGAGGGGAAACGGCATTTGATAATAAAAAAACCGGTCGGTGTCGTCGGGGCCATAACCCCGTGGAACTTTCCCCTGATGCTCGCGGCCAGGAAGGCGGCTCCGGCACTTGCCGCGGGATGCCCGGTTATCCTGAAACCGGCCGGTGAGACCCCCCTCTGCGTTATTGAACTGGCCCGGTGCGTCGAAGAGGCCGGCCTCCCAGCGGGCGTGTTCCAGGTGATAGCGGGGAATGCCGCTGACATAGGAAACGAGATGCTGCAAAACCCCCTCTGCCGCAAGATAACTTTTACCGGCTCCACGGCCGTGGGGAAAAAACTGATTGCCGGGGCGTCGGCAACCTGCACCAGGCTCTCCCTGGAGCTGGGGGGGAACGCCCCACTGATCATCTTCTCGGACGCGGATTTTGACCGGGCGGTGGAAGGTGCGATAATCACCAAGTTCCGCAACGGGGGACAGTCCTGCATCGCCTCCAACCGGATATATGTCCAGGAACCTGTGTACGAACGATTCCTGGAATCCTTCATCAAGCGGGTACGTGCCCTCAAAGTCGGTAACGGCATTGATGCCGGTGTGGACGTGGGCCCGATGATCAATGAGAAAAGCCTGACCGGAACCCTTGCCATGATTGAAGACGCGGTCAGTAAAGGGGCGCGGCTCCTTGCCGGGGGGAAGAGGCTCCCGGGTGAGGGGTTTTTCCTTGAACCGGCGGTCCTCGCCGATGTCCCTGCTACTGCGGCCTGTTCAAGGGAGGAGATTTTCGCGCCGGTGGCGGCCCTCTACCCCTTTAAAACCGAGGAGGACGCGGTTGCCATGGCGAACGATACCGAGTACGGCCTGGCCGCCTACGCTTTCACGGAAAACCTGGGTCGGGCCCTGCGCCTGGCCGAAAAACTTGAAGCAGGGACCGTCGGGATCAATGATCCCGTTCCGGCTACCTCGATCTGCCCCTTCGGCGGGTTCAAACAGAGCGGATGGGGCCGTGAACTGGGCGTTGAAGGCATGGAGGCTTTTCTGGAGACGACCCACGCATCCATCGGGAATGTTTGATCAATATTAACCTGGATTACAATGGTGAATTGTTATCCTGAAACAAACCGATTAATTATGATTTTTCGACACGCTATATGCGTGATAGTTTCGTGTCGATATAGAACGATGAAATTTCTACCGTTCTCGCAGCCGTAATTGATGGGATTTCCAGTTGTCTATCCCCTGATGGTAATAAACACGTTGATTTCAGAATATCTGATGCAGAAATGAAAGAGCTGATAAGAAATATCTTGACAGATACCGGAAGTATACTATCATGACCGAACGCTCGATCGACATATATTTTTTGATTCTACCGATAACAATCGGTATTTTAAAAGCAGATCAATTCGACCGAGCGCTCGATCATGGTAGCTCGAGGACAATATGTCAGAATCTAATTTCCCTGTAGATATCCCGACCCAGATAAAGAACCCGGACCTGGTGGAGAGGCGCCGGCGACAGATTATCGACGCGGCGGTTGAGCTCTTCATTGAGAAGGGGTTCCACAAAACCACCACGAGACAGATCGCCACGAGGGCCCGGCTTCCGGTCGGGTCCATGTACGAATATGTCAGCTCAAAAGAGGACATCCTCTACCTGGTGTGCGACGCCATTCACGGCGAGATGGAAACAAGCGTTACCGACGTCATGGACCGGGCCGGGCAGGGGAGCGGTGTCCTGGCAAAGGTCATCAGGGAATACTTCCTGGTGTGCGACCGGATGAGCGACCATATCCTTCTTATTTACCAGGAGGCCAAGTCCCTGACAGAACAGTGGCGGAGGAAGGTCCTTGACCGGGAGGTGCGCATAACCGGCATTTTTGTTAAACTCATCGGTGAACTCGCGGCTTCCGGTGGACTCCCTCCCATGGAGCACCAGGCGATCGAGGTAACGGCCCACAATATTACAGTGCTCGGCCATATGTGGACCTTTCGTCGGTGGTTTTTCGGACGGGCCTACACCATTGATGACTATATCGATATCCAGACAAATTTTATCCTGGGGATGTGCCATGAACAGAAAAGCTGAAATTGAAATATATAAACCGTCTCACAGCGTGAGGGTCCTCACCGCGACTTCTCTTTTTGACGGCCACGATGCGGCAATCAATATCATGCGTCGGATGCTGAACGACACCGGTGCCGAGGTCATCCATCTGGGGCACAACCGGTCCGCTCTGGAAATAGTCGAGGCTGCCGTGGAAGAGGACGTCAACGCCATTGCCGTGTCGAGTTACCAGGGGGGGCACATCGAGTTCTTCAAGTACATCATCGATCTTTTAAAGAAAAGTAACGCCTCCCACATTAAGGTGTTCGGCGGCGGGGGGGGTGTCATCGTGCCGGAAGAGGCGGCGGAGCTCGAGGACTCTGGGGTCACCAGGATCTACACCCCGGAGCACGGGGCCCGGTGGGGGCTTCAGGGGATGATCAACGACCTGGTGAGGGAGGCGGATTTTCCCATTACCGGATATGACAGTATTGTTGTCGATAAACTCGATCCTGAAAACAAACGGGACGTGGCCCGACTCATAACCGCGGTTGAATCAACCCGTGACAGCGATGAAAAAGTCTATAACGCCCTCATCGAAAAGTTGAAGAAGACCGCTAAAACAAGGAACATCCCGGTCATCGGCATCACCGGCACCGGCGGCGCCGGTAAGTCCTCCCTCATCGACGAGGTGGTGCTCCGGGCGGTGCACGACACCGGGGAACTCCACGTGGCGGTTCTTTCGTGCGACCCGTCGCGGCGGAAGACCGGGGGCGCCCTCCTCGGGGACCGTATCCGGATGAATTCCATTACGGGCCCCCGGGTCTACATGAGGTCATTCGCCACGAGGAGATCGAGTTCCGAGATCTCCTCGTCCCTTTCCGACGCCATACTGGTCGCCAAAGCGGCCGGTTTCGACATGGTCATCGCCGAAACGGCAGGTACGGGCCAGGGGGACACCGAGATCGTTGATATATCCGACATATCCTTATATGTGATGACCGCCGACTTCGGGGCCGCCACCCAGCTTGAAAAAATCTCAATGCTCGATTACGCGGACGTCATCGTGGTGAACAAGTACGAGAAAGAGGGAAGCGCCGACGCGGTGCGGGACGTGCGCAAACAGGTGCAGCGGAACCGCCGGGGCTTCGATGCGGATATCGAGGAGATGCCGGTCTTCGGCACCATCGCCTCCCTGTTCAACGATGACGGGGTCACCGCCCTCTATCAGCAGGTCATGAAGCTCATCAGCGAGCGCTTCAACCGGCCCTTTGAGTCGAGGTATCCAAAACCAGAAGGGAGGGTGTCGTCATCGAGGACGATCATCATTTCCCCCGATCGGACCAGGTATCTCTCGGAGATTTCCGATGGGGTCAGAGCCTACCACCGGGAGACCGAAGAGCAGGCCGCGGTGGTGCGGATGAAGTGGCACCTGGAGGAGTCGCGCCAAGCACTGGAGGAAAGCGATGAGAGTTCCCTGTCCAAAAGGCTCGAAGCCGGGGCGAAGGGTTTCGATAACAATCTGAAGGAAGAGACCCGCCGGCTCCTGGAGGGATGGGAAACAACGCGGAAATCCTATTCCGGGAAGGAACTGGTTTACACGGTCCGGGGGAACGAGCTGCGTGTCCCCCTCTACCACGCGTCCCTCTCGAGGAGCCGGATACCGAAGGTGGCCCTTCCCCGGTACGAGGACCCGGGAGAGGTTTATACCTGGCTCCGCCGGGAGAACCTTCCCGGATACTTCCCCTTTACCGCCGGGGTCTTCCCGATGAAGCGGACCGGCGAGGACCCGACCCGTATGTTCGCGGGGGAGGGGTCCCCGGAGCGGACCAACCGGCGCTTCAAACTTTTGTCCGAAAACTTCGAGGCGAAGCGCCTCTCCACCGCCTTTGATTCGGTCACCCTGTACGGGTGTGACCCGGACACCAGGCCGGACATCTACGGCAAGGTGGGGACCTCCGGGGTGAGCGTCTGCTCCCTCGACGACGTCAAGATCCTCTACGCCGGCTTTGACCTTGCAGCCCCCTCAACCTCGGTCTCCATGACCATCAACGGTCCCGCCCCGATTATGCTCGCCATGTTTCTGAACGCGGCCATTGACCAGGAGGCGGACCGGTTCACCGATAACAATCGGCGGGGGCCGGACGAGAAGGAGTTTGACGGCATCAGGCGGAAGGTTTTGTCGGAAATACGGGGCACGGTCCAGGCTGACATACTCAAGGAGGTCCAGGGGCAGAACACCTGCATTTTTTCCATCAATTTCGCCCTGAAGATGATGGGTGACATCCAGCAGTATTTCATCGATAACAATGTTCAAAACATGTACTCGGTATCGATTTCCGGGTACCACATGGCCGAGGCCGGGGCAAACCCGATAACCCAGCTCGCCTACACCCTGGCCGACGGCTTCACCTACGTGGAGTATTATCTTTCCCGGGGGATGGACATCGACAGCTTCGCCCCGAACCTCTCGTTCTTCTTCTCGAACGGGATGGACCCGGAATACACGGTCATCGGCAGGGTTGCGAGGCGGATCTGGGCCATAGCCATGAGAAATATCTACGGCGGGAACGGGCAGTCCCAGCGGCTGAAGTACCATATCCAGACCTCGGGACGCTCCCTTCACAGCAGTGAGATCCAGTTCAACGATATTCGCACAACCCTCCAGGCACTCTGCGCCATTTACGACAACTGCAACAGCCTCCACACCAACGCCTATGACGAGGCGGTCACCACCCCCGGGGAGGAATCGGTGCGGCGGGCCCTGGCTATTCAGCAGATCATCAACCGGGAATGGGGCCTGGCGAAAAATGAGAACCCCTATCAGGGAAGTTTCATCGTGGACGAGCTGACCGATCTCGTGGAGGAGGCGGTCCTGGCGGAGTTCGACCGCCTCACGGAGCGGGGCGGGGTCCTCGGGGCCATAGAGAAGGGATACCAGCGGAGCCGCATCCAGGAGGAGTCCCTTCTGTACGAACGCATGAAGGACACCGGCGAGCTCCCGATTATAGGGGTGAACACCTTCTGCCGGGACGGTAACGGCGGGTGCGGGCCGGAACTGCCGCCGGAACTGGTGCGCTCCACCGAAGAGGAGAAGGAGCGCCAGCTCACCGGCCTCCGGGAGTTCCACGAACGGAACAAAGGCAGGTCCGCCGAGGCTCTGACCCGGCTCCAGGAAGCGGCCATCACCGGGGGAAATATCTTCGCTGAACTGATGAACACGGTACGGTACTGCAGCCTCGGGCAGATAACGAACGCCCTCTACGAGGTGGGGGGCCAGTACCGGAGAAATATGTAGATTATGGAGGATAGAGATATGAAAGAAGCGGTCATTGTCAGCGCGTGCCGCACCCCCCTGGGCGCGTTCAACGGGACCCTCGGTTCAATCGGTGCCACCGACCTGGGGGCGATTGTTATCGGTGAGGCGGTAAAGCGGGCCCGTATCGATAAAAACTTCGTGGATGAAGTAATCATGGGGATGGTGCTCCCCTGCGGGTACGGCCAGAACCCGTCGAAGCAGGCGGCGGTGCGGGCAAACATGCCCTGGGACACGGCCTGCATCACGGTGAACAAGGTCTGCGGATCCTCCCTGAAGGCGGTGATGCTGGCGGCCCAGGCGGTGCAGACCGGCGACGCCGACGTGGTGGTGGCAGGCGGCATGGAGAACATGTCCCTGGCCCCCTTCTACCTTGACAAGGCCCGGTTCGGCTACCGGATGGGGGAGGGGGCCCTGTACGATCACATGGTCCACGACGGCCTCTGGGACATCGTGAACGACTTCCACATGGGGATATCGAACGAACTCTGCTCGGAAAAATACAACGTCACCAGGGAGGACCAGGACCGGTTCGCCGCCGATTCTTATCGGAAGGCCATGGAATCGATAACAACCGGCAGGTTTAACGACGAAATAGTTCCGGTATCGATACCGCAGAAAAAGGGCGACCCGGCCGTCTTCGACACGGACGAGTGCCCCCGGGAGACGAACTACGAATCGCTCTCTAAAATGAAACCCGCCTTCAAGAAGGACGGCCTCACCACGGCAGGGAATTCTTCCATTATCAGCGACGGCGCCTCGGCAGTGGTGGTCATGTCACGGGAAAAGGCCCATGAGCTCGGGTGCGATGTCCTGGCCACCATCGGGGCCCAGGCATCCTGCGGCATTGACATGAAGTACGTGCTTGTGGCCCCGATCTGGGCGATCCCCCGGTGCCTGGAAAAAGAATCGATAGCAATCGAAGATGTGGATCTCTTCGAGGTGAACGAGGCCTTCAGCGGGTCCTCCGTGGCTATTTTACGGGAACTGAAACTCGACCCCGCAAAGGTCAACGTGAGCGGGGGGAGCGTGGCCCTGGGACACCCGATCGGGGCGAGCGGATGCCGGGTCCTGGTGACCCTCCTTTACGAGATGATCCGCCGCGGCAGTAAAACCGGCCTCGCCACCTTATGTCTCGGTGGCGGGGAGGCGGTGGCGTTGGTCGTTAAACGGTAGGTTATACCGATTGTTATCGGTACCCTGCCAAAAAAATCCTTGAAATCCGGCTGGACTATCCGTATTATGTCGCATTTGGTAACGGATATCCCATGAATCAGAACAGTCGCAACGAGCCGGATCTCTTCTCGTTCACAGGAACAGCTCCGATTGAACATACCGAATCGGGGCCGGACTTCGAAAACGAGGAGCGTATCCGTATTCTTATTGAAGAGACCGGGTTTTATCAGAATCCCCGTTTTCTCCTCAAGACCGAGGCCTGGTTCCTGAAGCTCGCCCACGCTCACAACAAGATCCTGAGCCTCTCCAACTCCCGGACGAGAATACTGGCCCACCAGGTATCCTGCACCTGCGAGGTGGTGAACGCCCTGAACCGGCGCTTCCTCATCGCCGACGAGGTGGGCCTCGGCAAGACCGTAGAGGCCGGTCTCATCATCAAGGAGCTCGCGTACCGTCACGAGTACCGAAAAATCCTCATCGTGTGCCCGGCCTCTCTCCTCTACCAGTGGCAGAACGAGATGCGGAGCAAGTTCAACGAGGAATTCGTCATCATCGACAGGAAGGAATTTCAGTCTCTCCAAAAAAGGGGCAGAAAGAACGATAACCCCTGGAAATTTCACGACCGGGTGATATGCTCCCTCGATTTTATCAAGAACGAGAAATTTTTTGACGATCTGGAAAAGATGAAGTGGGACGCGGTCATCTTCGACGAGGCCCACCGCCTCAGGAGGGACGGGGCCAGGAGTACCCAGGCCTACCGCCTGGCGGAGATTATCGCCGGGCAAACCGACACCCTGCTCCTCCTGACCGCGACCCCTTTCCGGGGGAAGCTCGAGGAGCTCTATTTTCTCATGCGCCTTCTCGATAAAAACATACTCGGCCCCTTCCAGAGCTTTTACCGGGACTTCTGTATCTCCCATGACAACCTTTCTATTCTCAGGGAGCGGATTTCCCCGGCCCTGATTCGGCGCACCAAGGCGGAAGTCGGGGGGTTCACGAAACGCCACGCCTCCACGGTCCGGTTCGAACTCTACCCGGACGAGCGCCGGCTCTATGACGAGACCACCCGGTACGTGGTTGAAGAGTACAACCGGGCCATGGAGCAGGAGAACCGGGCGGTCGGGTTCGTCATGACCGTGTTCCAGAAGCTCCTTGATTCTTCGTCCCACGCCCTCCTCTCCGCCCTGAAAAAACGGAAGGCGCGGCTGGAACGCCTCATGGAACAACCCGATACCAATCGCCTCATCATGAAGAACTGGGCACTCCAGCTCGAGGAGCTCCAGAATGAAGACGAAGAGGAGATGGCCCGGTGCTGGGACCTGACCGTCAAGAAGACCGCCGCGGAACTGTCACTGGAGATAAAAATCCTCGGGCGGCTCATCAGGCTCGCTGAAAAGATTACATGCAGCAGGAAGGGTGACCAGCTTTTGGAACTGGTCCGGTCCGTCTTTGACGCCGGGTATCAGAAGATAATCATCTTCACCCAGTTCCGCACCACCCAGGACTATCTCAGGGAACTCCTCAGGGAATACCCGATAGCCCTCTTCCACGGGTCGCTCTCCCGGGACGAGAAAGAGGCGGCCATGGCCCGGTTCCGGAGCGAGGCGTCGATTCTCATTTCCACCGAGGCCGGGGGGGAGGGGCGCAACATGCAGTTCTGCAGCGTCCTCGTCAATTACGATCTCCCATGGTCCCCCCTGAAGATTGAACAGCGCATCGGCCGCGTCCACCGTTTCGGCCAGGTGCGTGACGTGCTCATCTACAACTTTTCCACCAGGGACACGGTCGCCGAGCGGGTCCTGGAGGTGCTCACCCACAAGCTGAGGCTTTTCGAGGAGTCGATCGGGAGCCCGGACGTGCTCCTCGGCCAGGTGGAGGACGAGCTCCGCCTCGGGAACCTCTTCATGGAGATGGCCGCGGGGCTGAGAACAGGTGATGATGTCGAATATGAAATTGACGAGCGCCTCGAAAGGGCCCGGGAGAACTTCGAGCGGTTGTCTGAGCTCACGGTGTCGCGGCGGATGGATTTCAATTACGACGAGTACTACCGCATCACCATGAAGGAGCGGCAGTTCACCAACCAGCGGATAGAGAACTTCATCACTAACCTGTCCCGGGTCGACCAGGAGCCCTCACTCCATATCGAGCCGGTGGAGGGGTGTCCCGGGATATACGCGATTGGTACCGATAACAGTCGGGTGCCCCGCCACGGGGCCTTCCGAAGCGAGACCGCCCTGGAGAACGAAGACCTGGAGTTTCTCGCCTTCGGGCACCCGGTCATCGACCGCCTCATCGACCACGCCGGGGGCGACAATTTCGGGGGGGAGGCCGGCATCCGGCAGGTGCCCTTTCACCGATCATTTGCCGCGATGGTCTTCAACTACATCGTTACCTTCTCTGCTGATGCGGTCCACCGGGAACTGGTGCCGGTGGTGGTCCCCATCACGGATCTTGAAAGATGGGAAATCGAGGACATAGAGCGGGATCTCCTGGAAGCCCCGCGTTCCGGCACCTTCGGCGGCAATGTCCCGGACTGCTCGCCGGTCATGGAGGGCCTGGACGCGTTCTTTCAACGGGGGAGAAAGCGGCTCATGGAAAAGGTCGAGTCCCGGATAGGGGACATTACCGAAAATCTCGACATACGGATAGACCCGGAGCTGGAAAAGGTCCGCTCCTCCTACGATGCTGAACTCGGGGAACTCAGGGAGAAACTCGACCTCCAGGAGTCACAGATGAAGTGGTACGGCCGGGACATGAAGAGCGCTATTTCCCGCACCCGGAACCTGATCAGAAAAACAGAGAGGGAGTACCGCACTGTCATGGACCGGTACCGGGGCTTTCTCGGGGTGACATTTCACGTCACGCTCCTCAACGCCGGTATTGTTATCGGTGAATCCTAGATGAAACGTCCTGCCGCGCGAGACCTTTTTTTATTGACATCGGCATATCCCTCATGACACTTCTACAAATCGTAAATTTTGAGCCCTGGCTGGCACAGGCATAAATACACATGTTATTCAATTCACCGGAATTTTTGCTATTTTTTACCATCGTGCTCTTTATGTTTTTCGCGCTTCCGCACCGGTACCGATGGATATTCCTCCTCGCCGGCAGCTACTTCTTTTACATGTGCTGGGAGCCGATCTACGCCCTCCTGATACTCTCCACCACGGTAATCGTGTATGTCACCGGGCTCCTGATGCACGGAAAGTCCCGGGTGGTGAAGAGGTTCTACGTGGCCTTGAGCCTTGTCCTGAACCTGGGGATCCTCTTTGTTTTCAAGTACTTTAATTTTTTCAACGCCTCCATGAGGGAACTCATGGATGTGGCCGGCCTCCCGTACCATGTCCAGGACCTGAAGTTCCTCCTGCCGGTGGGAATCTCCTTCTATACCTTCCAGGCCCTGAGCTATACCATTGACCTCTACCGGGAGGCCCGGGAGCCGGAGAAGCATTTCGGTATTTTCGCCCTGTACGTGAGTTTTTTTCCCCAGCTCGTGGCGGGCCCCATCGAGCGGTCAACCAGGCTCTTACCCCAGTTCTATGAGAAGAAGAAATTCGATTACCGGCGGGTCACCGACGGCATGAAGCTCATGGCATGGGGATTTTTCCAGAAGGTGGTCATCGCCGACCGGCTCGGCCTGTACGTGAACGAGGTCTACGGCAACCCCGCAGGTTACGCCGGCATACCGGTCATCATGGCGACCTATTTTTTCGCCATTCAGATCTATTGCGACTTTTCCGGGTACACCGACATCGCCATCGGGGCGTCCCAGGTCATGGGGTACCGACTCATGCCGAATTTCAAGCGCCCCTTCTTCGCCGAGAACATTGCCGAATTCTGGAACCGTTGGCACATGTCCCTCATAATGTGGTTCAGGGACTACGTGTACATTCCCATGGGGGGGAACCGGGTCTCCCGGGCCAGGCATATCTTCAATATCCTGGTGGTCTTCACCCTGAGCGGACTCTGGCACGGGGCCCAGTGGACCTTTGTCATCTGGGGTTTTCTGAACGGGGTCTTCATATCCATCGGGAGGCTCACCCTTACGATGAGGGACTGGTTGAGGGGCAGGGTTTTCTTCGCCATAGAGAATATCCACTACGGATTATTCATACTGGCCGGGGCCGCGTCGGCCGGTATCGGGGCCCGGGGCCTGTTTCAGAACCCCGGCATCAACCGGATGGTGGGGAGCGGTTCCCTCGTACTGGCCGGCATGATCCTTCTCTACCTTGCCTATGAAAAGGCGGTGAAAACCAGGATCGACCGGGTCCTGGCGCTGGTAAAGAAACTCTGGGCGATCCTGGT
>CAZEPS010000103.1:0-14152 GCA_964514165.1 uncultured Leptospirales bacterium | reverse complement strand
ATTTTTTCATGGAAACTGCCAGCCCCATCTCCTCGAGGATATGGTCAAAGCTGAGGGTGTTTATGTCCGCAATGTTCATTTCCAATAACTTTTCCCGGTCCCAGCCGTAAAACCGTTCCGCTGCAGGGTTCACGTCAACAAGGATCCCGGTTTCAGGGTCTATAATTAACATGCATGCGTGGTTGTTCGTGAACATGCTACGAAACTTCTCCTCGCTCTCGCGCAGGGCAATCTCGGCCAGTTTCCGCTCGGTGGTCACCTCGGTGTAGGTTATCATGCCCCCTATGCCGCCGTCCGGGGTGTACCAGGGGCGGCACTCCCACCGGTTGTAGGTTCTCGTACCGTCGGGCCGTTCGAAGTAATCGTCGTCGCTTTCGAGTATCTCGCCTTTCAGTGCGCGGCGGTGTATCTCCCGCCACCGCTGTGGTATCTCGGGAAAGACCTCGTAGTGGTGCCTGCCGATGATGTCCCTGTCTTTCACCTGGTAGTCTTCCATGTACCGGTCGCTCACGTGCATGTAATGGAGATTGTTATCGTAGACCGCGACGGCGTTCGGGTTGTGTTTCAGGATATACCGAATTCGCTCCTCGTTTTCCTCGAGCTCTTTCCTCGCCTTTCTCCCCTCGGTGATGTCCATGCCGAACTCGGTCATGGCCGCCACCTTTCCCGTGTCGTCGAAGACCGGGTAACCCCGGATGTGCCAGTAGCGCCCGTCAGGGGTCAGAGCCTCGGATTCCTGCGGCTCCCCGGTGTCCCGGGCCGCGAGCACCGGGCAGTTTTCGCACGGCTCGTCGCGCCCCTGCCACACCTCGTAGCAGTGCGTGCCTATCATCTCTTCCGGTGTTTTTCCCGCGGAATCGGCCGAGGCACGGTTTGTCCACCGTATGGTGAGGTCGGTATCGTAATAGGAAATCATCTCTTTTATTGATTCCATAATCAGGGACTTCTCAAACTCGGACTTTCTCAGGGCCTCCTCGGCCTCTTTTCGATCGCTGATGTCCACGGCAAAGGCGAACTCGAACTCGTCCCCGTCGGCCTCGATATAACTGCTGGTTATTTCCACCGGCACGATGGATCCGTCCCTTTTCATGTGGCGGGTCTCGAAGGTCACTGACTCATTTTCACGGTAGAGTTTCCATCGTTCTTCCCGGGCTTCCACGGGATGATCAGGATCGATATCGGAAACCCCCATGGAAAGCATTTCGTCGGTCGTGTACCCCAGGGTTTTGCACGCGTGGCCGTTTGCGAAGGCGAAACGCCCGTCGGGCCGTATCCAGAAAACGCTTATCGAGACGCTGTCCAGGGACTGACGGAACATCCAGAGCTCATCTTCCAGGCGCTTCCGGTCGGTGATGTCCCGGACGATGCTCTGGATGGCCATTGGCTCCCCTTTCTTGCGGATCGCCGAACCCTGGGTCTCGACCCACCGGCAGGTTCCGTCTTTCCGCTTTATGCGGTACTGTTGCAGTTCGCTCTGGGAACCGGTCTCCTGGATCTCCCGGGCATATTCCAGCGCGGTAGCCAGCTGATCTTCATCGATGAGGTTGGCGAAGTTGAGGTTCGTGATCTCTTCCCGGGTGTAGCCGGCTATCTCCAGGGCCGTGTCATTGGCGTCGATGAAGTTCCCCTGGAAATCGCTGATGTACACGCCGTTGAGCGGCCCCTCCATGAGGGAACGGTACCGGTCACGGTACTCCTCCATCATATCCATGGCGCACTTCAGCTTCTGGATGCCGTTCAGCACCCCCCGGATGCCGGCGACCTTCCCGCCGTCGTACATCAGGGTGCCCCGGGTGTTCATCCAGTGGCAGCCGCCGTCTTTCCCGACAATGCGGAACTCGACGGAAGAGAGGTCACCGGTCAGGGCGTCGGCAAAGGCCCCGTTCAACAGGCCGTGATCATCGGGAAAGATAAAATCAATAAAGGGCTTCCCGACCACCTCAGCCGGGGCAAAGCCGGTGACCTCCTCGAAGACCGGGCTCACGTAGGTCACCACCCCGTCGGTGTCTATGGTGTAGACGATGTCCTTGATGTTCTCCACCAGGTCCCGGTACTGCTCCTCGCTTTTCTGGAGCGCCTTCTCCACCGCCTTCCGCTCGGTGATGTCCCGGTCCACCCCCTGGATGCCGAGGAGGTTTCCGCCGGCGTCGTGGAGCAGGGTGACGTTCATCTCGACCCAGACCGTGCCTCCCCCTTTCCTGAGAAACTCGACCTCCAGGGTGCGGGTGCGATTCAGTATTTTATCGGGATTCTTTTCATTGTTAAATTCCTCGAGCAGGACGGTTCTTATGTTCTCCAGCGATTCGGGTGTCACCATCTCATCCATTTTCTGTGAATGGATCTCTTCAACCGTGAATCCCCGCATCCTTTCTGCCGACGGGCTCACGTAGGTGATGGTGAGGTTTTTGTCCATGGTCCAGATAACGTCGGAGGAGTTCTCGGCGATGAGGCGGTACTTCTGTTCGCTTTCGCGCACGCGGCGGTCCATCTCGTGGCGGGAGATGGCAATCTCCACGGCGAGGATGAGCTCGGTCTGGTTCATCGGCTTCACGATGTAGCCGTAGGGGTTGACCCCCGCGGCCCTCTCCATGGTCTCTGCCTCGGTATGGGCGGTGATGAATACCACCGGTATGTCGTGCTCTTTCTGTATTTCCCCGGCCGCGGCGATGCCGTCCATTTCGCCCCGGAGCATGATGTCCATGAGGAGGCAGCGGGGCGGGTTTTTCCTGACGATTTCAATCGCCTCCTCGCCTGAGGTGACCGTTTCTATGTCGCGGAAGCCCCGCCTGGCCAGGTTCCTTTTGATAAAGGTGGCGATGATGCTCTCGTCCTCGACGATGAGGACCCGCTTGTCGTTCATGGCACTGCTCCCTGCCCGCGGTTATCTCCAGCCGGCGGCCGTTATACCGCCGGTTGACCGCCCCGTGTAGACTGGTTTTGGGAGAAAAACCCAGGTATTACCTGGAGAGGAAAGTTACTGCCGGGTGAAGTTTTAGAAACCTCGTTATTCTGCTATTGGAGCGCCTGTAATCCCCCATCACTCAAATTCTATAGTAAAGCGCGTCCCGCACTCCCTGTCAAGCGTAATATTGCCGTTAAGTTCACCCGCGAGGGCGGTAATGAGCTGCATGCCCAGGGTCGACGATTCCTCGTAGTCTGCGTCGGGCGGGAGGCCGATGCCGTTGTCCGAAACTGTGAGCACGCATCTGCCGTTCTCTTCTTCGCGGAAACCGACCCGCACCTCGCCGGCGGCATTCCCGGGAAAGGCGTACTTCATGGCGTTAGTGACGAGCTCGTTCACGATAATGGCGCAGGGTATGGCCTTCTCGATATTTACGCTCGCTCCACTTGCCTCGACGACAATCTCTATCCTTTCCCCGGTATTGTACGACCGGGAAAGCTCCCCCCCCAGGGCCTGGAGGTATTCTTCCATGGAAATCTCGGCCAGGTTGCCCGACTGGTAGAGCCTTTCGTGCACAAGGGCCATGGACCTGATCCGGTTGCGGCACTCATCCATGAGTTCCGTGAACTCCGGTTCGTTCACCTGCTCCGACTGGAGGTTGATGAGGCTCGTCACCACCTGCATGTTGTTCTTCACCCGGTGGTGAATTTCTTTAAGGAGTATCTCTTTCTCCTTGAGGGCCGCCTCTATCCGCTCACGGTTGTTCTTTTCATCGGTTATGTCGGTGATGACCGCCACCGCGTATCGCGGCTTTCCCCGGGAATCGCGAACGAGGGTGGCGTTGAAACTGACCCATCCCCTGACGCGGTACCGGTTGATAAACTGGAAGTTGTTCCACACGTTGTCCAGCTCGCCCCGCAGGAGGCGGTGGGTGTTCCGGTACGAGTCAACGTCCATGGCCAGCACCTCCATGATCGAGGTACCGGCAAGCTCATCCTCCCGGTAGGAGAAGATGTCCCGGAGCTTTTTATTGGCGAGGACCCAGTCCCCGTCAGGGGAAATAATGGCTATACCGACGGCAGCCTGATCGAAGATCGTTTCGAAGCGGATGGCGCTCTCTTCCAGGAGCTCCCCGGCCCGTGATTTCTCCCTCGCCGTCTCTATTCTGTGAAGGCCGCGGGACACGGCCCCGGCGAGCTCATCGAACAGATTTTGTTCCTCACGGCTTTTAACAAAAGGCCCGGAAACCGAAACAGAGAGGATGCCGTAGAGCGTGCCTCCGTGCTCCAGGCGCCGCGCCAGGCATCCCCGCCCTTCGAATCCTTTTGACAGGGGACAGTCGGAGCAGTCGGTGACCGGGCCCTCGATCACGGTCACCCCGGGGCGGGAGAGGGTCTGCTTCATGGACACGGTCATCTCACCGGCCCCGATCCGATCTTTCAGGAGGGTAAATTTTTCGCCCGCCGCGCTGCCGGCAATAAAACGCAGGCCGCACCGGGGATTCTCACCCGCCGGCTCCGGTTCGAACAGGGCAATCCACGCGTTGTGGTATCCCCGATTTTCCACCAGGATTTCGCAGACTTTTTGCGCCAGGCAAGCGGCATCGGTCTCGTTGACGAAAAGGTCATTGATGTCCATTGCGGACCGGAGCACCCGGTTCCGGTGTTCGAGCCGCCTCATTGCATGGAGCAGATCATCTTCCCGCCCGCCACCGTGCAGCGACGTTTCGTCAGTAATACGGTCCGATTTTATTTCTCCGTATCGTATTTTCATGACCTGCTGTTTTAAACTTCTAAAGAAAATACAGCGTTAAAAAATCCTAATTGAAACTGATAACGAACTTCGTCCCCTCACCCCGCTCTATGCACACGGATCCATCGAGCTGTTCGATGAGGGTATGGACCAGTTCGAGCCCGAGGGTGCCGGTATCGTCCAGGTCGACGTTCTCGGGGAGCCCAACCCCGTTATCCGCAACCTCTATCCGGAAACCGGTTTCCACGCCGCGGCTGCCGGTTATGGACACGCGGCCCTCGTCCATGCCGGGAAAGGCGTGCTTCACCGCGTTAAGCACCAGCTCGTATATCACCAGGGCGCAGGGGATGGCCCGCTCAAGATCAAGGGCCACCTCCTCAAGGTCGATGTGGAACCGCACGGTGATCCGTCCGGCGTGGCCCTGGTAGATTTCCCGCACCAGGATGTTGATGTACTCGTCAAACTCGACCGAGGCGAAATTCTCAGACCGGTAGAGCATCTCGTGAATCAGGGATATGGACTTTATCCTTCCCTGGATGTCCTGGAGTATTTCGTCCACGTCCTTCCCTTCCATGACAAACGACTTGAGGTACACGATGCTCGAGATGACCTGGAGGTTGTTCTTCACCCGGTGGTGCACCTCTTTCAGGAGGACCTCCTTCTCCCTTAAGGAGTCTACCAGCATTGCCTCCTTTTCCTTGAGGTCGGTTATGTCCCGGGCGAAGGCGTAGAAGAGGCCGCCGGTACCCCCGGTGACGGCCCGGCCGCTCACGCTCACCGGGACCGGGGTCCCGTCCTTCCGGTAATGGGTCATGGTGATGGCAATAGTCCCCTCTTTTTTGACTTTTTCAATCAATTCAGGGATTCGCGCCCGGTCTTTTTCGCTGTCGATGTTTTTCACGCTGGTGCCGATGAGCTCGTCCCGGCCGTAGCCGAGCATGCGGCAGGCGTTCCCGTTTACGTCGACGATAAACCCGTCGAAATCGATGACGTACATGGCGTCGGTGATGGAGGCCGCGATGGTATGGAATTTCCTTTCGCTCTCGATCAGCTTCTTTAGGGCCCTGGTCCGCTCGGTGATGTCGATGCCCACGGCCCAGGAGTGCCACCCCTCCACCGGGAAACGGCCCGATATGTTCGACCAGAGGATGTTCTTCACGGAACCGTCTTTGCAGGTGATGTCCCATAGGCGGTGATTGTAATCGTGGCCGATGGTTCTTAATTCATGGACCATCTCGGCATAATGCTCTGGGTCGGGGTAGAAACGCCTGAAAATCGTCTCGTTTTTGATGACCTCTTCGGACGTGTACCCGGTCACCCGCTCGCACTCCCGGTTCCACACGATTATCTGCTCCGCGTCGTTAAAGACGACGAGCATCACCGGCATGTTCTCTATGACCGACCTCAGGCGTTCGGTCATCCGGTTTATCTCGAACTCGGCCCCTTTCGTTTCAGTCACGTCCTGGAAAACACCCAGCGACCTGGCGGGTTTCCCGGCGTCGTCGCGTTCGATGATACGGCACCTGCCATGGAGCCACCGGTGCTCGCCGGACTTCACCCGTATCAGGAACTCGTCGACATACTCGTCGGCCTTCCCCCCGGCGAAGGCGGCCAGCTCACTGACGACCCGGTCCCGGTGGTCCGGGTGTATGAGGCCTGCCCAGAAATCAATGCTGTGCGCGTTCTTCCGAAGCTCGTCCCGGGTGTATCCTGTCATCTCGAGCCCCCGTTCGCTGAACCAGGCTTCCCCCCGGTCGGCGCGCCATTCCCACATGCCGAGGCGGGCGCTCTCAATGGCCAGTGAGAGCCGCTCCTCCCGGCGGCGGAGCTTTTTCAGGTACTTTATCCTCTGGGAAACGTCCCGTATGATCACCAGGTCACGGACCTCGCCGTCGACCCGCATCACCTTTCCCTTGACCTCGACCTCGACCCGGGAGCCGTCCCGGTGGACGAGAGAGGAAAGGTAGATGTCCGGGTCTGCCTCGTTCCTGACGCGTTTGGTGAAATTCCTGGCGGTCATTTCAAGATCGTCGGGATGAATGAAACCGAGTGCCCGCCGGCCGGTGAGCTCTTCCGGGGCGTAGCCGATAACCTCGGTAATGATGTCGTTGATGTACTCGATTGTTGAGTCTTCTTTCACTATGGCGATAACGTCATTGGCGTTCTTCACCATCAGCTCAAAGGTGTTCTCTTTCTCGATGAGCTCGTTCCGGGTCGCGGTGAGTTCGCTGTTCGCGGTCTCGAGCTCCTCCATGGCGGCCTGGAGCTCCTCGTTTATCTCCTCCTGCTCCTCGACCGCCGCCTGGAGCTCCTCGTTGGCCCTGAGGAGCTCGTCGTTGGCCTCTTCCAGGTTGCGGTTCGTTATTTTTAGCTCGTCCTCCATGCGGGCCAGTTCCGTCACGTCGGAGGAAATGCCCACCATGCCGGCCGGTTCGCCGTCCGGGCCGAGGTAGAGCCAGGTCTTCGCCTGGAAGTGGACCGGGTTTCCCCCGCCGTCGTAGTTCACGACCCGGCCCTGCCAGGCCCCCCTTTCCCGGGTTGTATTTATGATCTCATCCTGGGTAACCCCGCTCTGCGGGTCGTCCCCGTATTCGCGCACGCTGGCGCCGATCAGCTCTTCCCGCTTCCTGTTAAAGGTTTTCGCCTCGGCCTCGTTCACGTAGACGATTGTGCCGTCGAGGTCGGTGGCGGTGATATGGTCCTGTATGCTGTCAAGGAGCATGGACTGGAACCTGAGGTCATCCTCCATCTTCCGCCGGTCGGTGACGTCACGGCAGGTGTAGAGGACGCTACCCCCGTAGACGGAGACCTTCTTCACGTTCACGAGGAGACTGTGGGGCGAGCCAAACCTGTCCTTCACCTCGAGCTCGATGTTGGAGAGCTCCCCGGCCTCGTCAAGGATTTCGTCATCGTACAGGGTTACCCCGAGGAGGCGGGAGATGTTTCCGAACGACTTTACCTCATCCTCGGTGTAGCCGAAGATGTGTTCCACGTTCGGGCAGATAAAGGTAAAGGCCCCCTTCTCGTCGGTGACAAATACCGCGTCTGAGATATTACTGAGCACCAGGCGGTGGAGCTCCTCGCTCTCCCGGAGCCTCTTTTCCATGTCGTGCTTGAACAGGGCGACTTCCACGGCCGAGTAGAGCTCGTTCGGGCTCGCCGGCTTGAGAACGTAGCCGTAAGGGGCCGTTGCCTTGGCACGCTGCAGGGTACTGTCGTCAGAATGGGCGGTCATATATATAACAGGGATGTCACTCGACTGTTTAATCTTTTCAGCCGCGGCGATGCCGTCCATCTCGCCCTTGAGCATGATGTCCATGAGAATAAGGTCGGGACTGCCTGAGAGGGCCTGCTTCACAGCCTCCTCGCCGGTGGTGACGACCCTGACGACCTCGTACCCCCTCCCCTCAAGTATCTTTCGAATGTTTATCGCTATGACAGCCTCGTCCTCGACGAGGAGAACCCGTTTTTTCTCCATAAAGAATCCTCAGTATTCGTTTCCCGGAACGATCCGGCCGGCCTCTTCAGTACTCTTCCCCGGCCGATATTTCCCCACCATCCAGTGGGAAGGTCACCGTTATGGCGGTCCCGTCCCTTCCATTTACATTGATTTCTCCGTCAAGCTGATCTGCCAGGGCGGTTACCAGGATCATTCCCATGGACTCCGATGTTTCAATATCGAAACCGTCAGGGAGGCCGACGCCCCGGTCAGTCACCCCCAGGCGGCAGTTGCCGTTTTCAATTGACATGGCCACCGTGATTTCGCCCCCTCCTTCAGGATAGGCGTGCTTGTAGGCGTTCGTGAGGAGCTCGTTCGCGATCAGGGCGCACGGAATAGCATGGTCGATTGAGAGGTACACCTCGCCGATGTCGGCGCGCACCGTGATGTCTCTTCTGATGTCGTAATAGGTATTGTGGACCGATTCGATGAGGAGTTCAATATACTCCCTGAAATCGATATGGGAGAAGTCCCTGCTCCGGTAGAGCTGCTCGTGCACGATCGCCATGGTGCGGATCCGGTTCTTCGTCTCGTCAAAGACCTCCAGGGCCGCCTTGTCGGTGATAAGGTCAGAGTGGAGGTCGATGAGGCTCGAAATGACCTGCATGTTGTTCTTCACCCGGTGATGAATCTCTTTGAGAAGGAGCTCCTTTTCCGCCAGGGATTTACGCAGGCGCATCTCGTTCTCCTTCTGGACGGTGATGTCCGTTGAAAACACCGAGAGGCCCCCTTCCAGGGGATAGGCCCTGATCTCGAAATACCGTTCGGCCCCCCCCATCGGGTATGAGGTTACGTGGACCCCGGGTTCGTTCTCCTCGTACACCTTCCGGTAAAACTCAGTGACCGGGGCGCCGGCCATGTCAGGAAAGAGCCTGGTGATATGCGTCCCCAGGGCCCTGTCCGCCGGTATGCCGGAGATCTCCTCCGAGGCCCGGTTCCAGAAGGTGCATGCCAGGTCTTCGTCAAGGCAGAAGAACATGTCCCTGATGCTGCCGGTTATGAGCTTGTACCGCTCTTCGCTCGTCCTGAGCTCCCGCTCCATGTCCTTGCGGGCGGTAATGTCCGATACCGCGGCCAGGGCGCCGGCGTAGTGTCCGTCGCGGTCGTAGAGTGGCGTGGTCTCCACGCTGGTGAAGACCCGCTGTCCCGACTTGTGCAGAAATTCGAAGTCGTGCTGTTCCTGGATTCCCTCTTTTCGCCGGGTCATCTGAATTCCGGCCAGCTCTTTCCCCTGGTCGTCCATAAAGTCAAAGAGGTGTTTTCCTATCATCTCCCCGGGGCCGTAGCCGAGCATGTCAGCCATCCGCGGGTTGACGAAGGCTGTGTGCCCGTCCCGGTCGATGGTCCAGATACCTTCGTGGAGGTTTTCCACCAGGAGCCGGTACTGTTTCTCGTTCTCCATCAGCTCGTTTTCGATATCGATCTGGTGGCTGATGTTTCGCAGAATGGCCCTCGCCTGTACCACCCTGCCGTTTTCAATCTTCGGGAAGGCGCTTACCTCAACATGGACGGTCTCGCCCCCCCTGGCAACCAGGGCCGTCCGGTAGTTGCGGACCACCTCCCCGAGTGTAACCTTTCGGAAAGCCTTCATGGTTTCATCCATGAAATCGGGGTGAATAATTTCCACGAGCCTTCTCCCGAGAAACTCCCCCCGGGTATACTCGAGGAGTTCAAGTTCAGCGTTATTTACGTCAATTATTACCCCGGCAGTATCAACAACGTGTATCATGTCCAGGGAGTCTTCGAAGAGGCTCCGGTACTTCTCTTCCTTGAGAATGAGGAGTTCCTCTTTCCGCTTGTAACTGGTGATGTCCCTGAGGAGGTCCACGAACCGAATGACGTTTCCGTCGTCGTCAAAGACCGGGGTCGTCTTGATCGAGTATGATCTCCCGCTCTCGGGGAGGGACACCTCTGCGGACACGGCTTCCCCTGCGGCAGCCGCCTTCCCCAGGGGACAGAACACGCAGGGTTCGTCCCGGTTAAATATCATCCGGTAGCATTTTTTGCCGATTATCTCGCTGAATTTACTGCCGATAAGCTCTGACCCCTTCCGGTTGATACGCTCTATCGTGTAATCGGGGGAGATGACCGCGGTCATGTCATCCAGTGAATCAAAGGTCTCGCGCCAGTCTCTGACAGCTTCACGGTATCGTTTTGTTTTCTCCATCCGGTCCGTGATGTCCCGGGCGATGACCGCGGTCTTTTCCACACGCCCGGACCCGTTCCTGACCGGGTAAATAACATAATCGTTCCACATACCCTCCCGGCTGTCCTGCCCCCTGAAGGCCTGGCCGGTTTCGAAAACGGATTCGATCTGCGCCCGACGCCGCGCGGCAACCTCATCGGGAAAATACTCGTAGAGCACGGTGCCCTTCATTTCTTCGGGGGTGCGGCCGAAGCGCCGGGAAGTCACCTCATTCAGGTCGAGGATCCTCCCCTGCTGGTCGATAAGGCACACCACGTCGGTGTGCCCCTCCATCAGGGCCTCGATGAGCCGGTTCCGCTCGGCAATGACCTCCTCCGCCCCCTTCCGCTCAATAATCTTTCCCAGGCGTTCAGCCAGGGCGTTGAGGAGGTTCCGCTCCTCGGCGAGAAAGGGCCCCTCCTCTTCACCGGGCCGTTCTTCGAGGTAGAATATCTGCACGGTGCCCGCAACGTTTCCTTCGACGCTGATATCTGCCGACTGCTTCCACCGCGATTCCCTGAAACCGGAAGAGACGAAGGTCCTGCCGTCGTAGCAAATCCGGGCCCGGGCGATGTCCGGATACTGCCACGACCCGGGGAGCATTTCGGCCGTGCCCTGGAGAATCTCGTCCAGGGTAACGTGGGGCTCGTCCACAAGGCGTGACAGGCTGTAGAGACAGTCGAGCTCTTTCACCCGCTCGGTGAGCTCGCGGTTCAGGCGGTCCTTCTCCCGCTCGCTCTCCCTGAGGCGGGACTCCATCCGGTGGCGGTACAGGGCTATCTCTATGACTGAAAAGAGCTCGTCCCGGTCCATCGGTTTTCTCACGTAGCCGTAGGGTTCCGTTTCCCTGACCCGTTCCATGGTCCTCTCATCGGAGTGGGCCGTCACGTATATCACCGGGATGTCGCGGTAGGATCGGATCTCCTCCACGGCGGTGATGCCGTCCTTCTCACCCTTGAGGACGATGTCCATGATGATCAGGTCAGGCTCCATCTCCTTCGCGAAACGGACCGCGTCATCGGCTGTCGACACGGTCTTGACCACCGTATACCCCCTGCCCGCAAGCACGGTCTGTACCGCCATGGCGGAATAGGTCTCGTCTTCAACGAGAAGTATGTTCACGCTGTTCATAAAATTCCTGTTCTCTGTACTCTCAGAAGGTTATTATAAAGCTCGTCCCCCGGGAGCGGTCAATCTCAATTTTTCCGGAAAGCTGGTTCACCAGCGCGGACACGAGCTGGAGGCCGATGGAGCCGGTCTCCTCGAAATTGACGTCCTCCGGGAGCCCCTTCCCGTTGTCGCTCACGATGAGGCTGAAGGTGCCGTTGTCGTTCTGAAGAAATTTCACCGAGATCTCACCCTTTTCGATGTCTGAAAAGGCGTGCTTCAGGGCGTTGGTCACCAGCTCGTTGATGAGGAACCCGCAGGCGATGGCCCGGTCGAGCTCCAGGTGGAACCCGTCCACCTCGATGGAATGGGTGATGTAGTCATAGATCGTGCAGGTGCGGAAAATCTCCATCACCAGGCTCTCCACGTAATCGGTCATGTCGATCTCGGCGAAATTGTCCGACTGGTAGAGCTTCTCGTGGACCAGGGCCATGGAGCGGATGCGGCTCTGGATCACGGCCAGGACCTCCCGGTCTTTCTCGTTCTCGAGCTGGTCAGACTGGAGGTCGAGGAGGCTCGACACGATCTGCATGTTGTTCTTCACCCGGTGGTGAATCTCCTTGATGAGGGTAATCTTCTCTTTCAGGGCAGCCTTCAGCTGTTCCTCGGCCTGGAGCCTCTGTATGGCGATGCCGATGCTGGAGCAGAGGCCTTCGAAGTACCGGATCATCTCCGGGGTGAACCGGTTCCTGCCCCGGTCGTTCAGCTGGAAGAGCCCCACGATCTCTTTACCGGAGCGGAGGGGGATCAGGGCCATGGATTCATACCCGGTGTTGCGGCAGGTTTCCCGGAGTCGCGGCACAATCCTCTCAGCATCGGGGGAATCCATGAGCCCGGACAGGTCATTGGTCCAGAAGCTCCCCCCGTCGGTGAAGCATGAATGGGCCGGATCGATATCGCCCTGGATGACCATGCCGCAGAAACAATCGAGCACCGGCAGGTAATCCCTGCCCCGGACCAGCCTGTTGCCGTCAACGGCGCCGGTTATGGAACGTTCCGCTGTGATGAAATCATCTGAAAACCCGATGGTCTCATAATAGGGGTAATCCTCCCCCTCCCTGACCCTGATACCCACGGCGTCGACGCCGGTAAATTCACGGATCAGGGTCAGTAAGTTCCTGATGATCTCGTCAGACCCGAGATTTTGATTGAGGATATTAAGGACTTCAACGGCGAGGTTTTTGTATTCTTCCGCTCGCTTGCGCTCTGTTATGTCAAGGGCGGTAAAGACCAGGCCCGAATCTGGATCGTTGTTCCGTATCGGCGTGGTGCTGAGGAGTATGTCCAGCTCACTCCCGTCCCGGTGCCGCCACTTCGTCTCCACCGTGCCTATACCCCGTTCATGGAAGTGCTCAAGGTTCGCCCAGCCGGCGTTTTCGTATTCAGTGTCGTTCGCGTAGATAAACCCGGCGTTCTTTCCTTCAAGTTCCTCGATGGAATAGCCGGTGATCTTCTCCATCATGTCGTTGGTCCATCCGATGGCCCGGTCAGTGGTGAGGCCGATTCCGACCGGCGCCGCCCGGAATATGCTCTTCATCGTCGACTCAGAATACGAGAGTTCGTCGTACACCCGCATGAGTTCGCTGTTAATCATCTCGTAGGCTTCGTTCACGCTCTTGAGTTCGTCGTTCTTTGTCTCAAGCTCACGTATGGCGGCCCGGTACTGCCCGTTGGCGGCCTCGAGCTCCCGGTTCTTGCCGCGAATCTCCTCTTCTGCGGCGGCTTTGCGGTTCTCGAGATCCATGGTATAGAGCGCCCGGGCCAGGTCGTCGGCCATGTCCCTGAAGATCTTCAGCTCGTCCCGGTCGTGAACATAGACCCGGGGAACGGATACCGTAATTATGCCGTAAACCATGCCCCGGTATTCAAGGAGGCTGGCCATCCCCCCCATGCCGCGGTAAAACTTCGAGAGGGGGCACCCTTTACACTCATCATGGGGCGACTCGACGGCCACCACCCCGGTTGATTGAACCGCCCGGGCCCCACAGGGAAGCCCAAAACCATTCTCAAGGGTTTCTTTCAGTTCGGAAAACCCGGCATCGAAACCGGCGCCGCTGACGTAAACCGGCGCCCCGGAAAGGGGCCCCCTGCCGGCAGCCGGTTCGTACAGGGCCATCCAGGCGTTGTTATACCCCCTGTTTCTGACCAGGGCGGCGCAGGATTTCTCTATCAGCCTGGCCGGGTCCTTCTCCATTTGAATAAGGCGGCTCACCTCCCTTATGCCCTGGAGGACCCGGTTCAGGTTTTCGATCCTGGCTGTATTTTCAATGTTCGCACTGTTCACGCTGTTCACTCTATCAGTCATAAGCTGCTTTCCCCCGGTACCGGAAGGGGAAGCAGCACGAAACTCATTTCCGGGCACAAGCCGGATTCTTTTTCCCATTGCAATAGCCCGTTTCAGGATATACAACCGCTTTCAGCGCGGACATAGGGCCGGCGTTCAACAAGATCAAGAGGGAGTTAAACACCGATCCGGTTCCAAACCGGTGAAAAATCCAGGGGGGATGCTTATTTATAAGGAAGATTTCTCCATAGATGCCCATGACAATGACCCGCCTGTAACCGCTACAGTGAAAGTACGATAAAAGGGGACCGTCGTCAATCGCCGGGAATGTGCAATATGTCCTGCAAATATCCCGGGCAGATC
>CAZEPS010000102.1:6802-14380 GCA_964514165.1 uncultured Leptospirales bacterium | reverse complement strand
GATATCTGATTTGATATCAGTACCAGAGGATGATCCGGAAGAGCTGTATGTACAGAATGCCTGCTATGAATCATTGAACCGATTAAATTCACTGGCATCTTTGCAGGTACAATCAGGGAAAGAGAGCACATACTCATTTGAATATATCTATACCTATTTGAAACATGTCATGGCAAATGTCCACGGTAATAGGGGGGAATACCTTGTTTCCGGGGTCAACATATCCTCTTTAGTGCCGAAGAGGCCTATACCCTTTAAAATTATCTATATACTCGGCATGAGTGAAGGGGATTTTCCGGGCAGTGCTGATGCGTCAACCCTTGATTTAAAAAACCTGAATCGGAGAATCGGGGATACTTCCACTATTGAAGTAAACCAGTATTTGTTCCTGGAAACGCTTCTCTCGGCCCGGGAAAAGCTGTATTTATCGTACGTGTCCAAAGATCTTGAAAGGGATCGGCAGTTTATTCCGTGTTCCATAATTGGACAACTCGTGTCTCATCTTAATGTCCATGTTTTAGGCAATACTTTCAAGGTGCGTTCAGTACCCCTTTGTTTGGATGATTATCGATTATTGCAGGAGAATGAAGTTTTTCCATGGTCAGATGTACTTCACTGCGTGTCAGGTGGTTCTGTTGAATTAGTTAATTACTGGAACAGGTCGCGATACAGTTTACTTAAAAAAGTGATACACCATTTCGGCAGAGATTTTTCGTCAGATGAATGGAAGGATTATGAAAAGAGAATCAGTGAGAGAAAATTTCCAGATATAAGAAGTGCTGGCAACATTAATAAAAAAGAATTAATAAAAGCTGACATACGGGATCTATCCAGGTTCATAGAGAATCCGGTGGAAGCAAAACTAAGGTATCACCACAATCTCAGGGATGATTATTATACCTCTGATTATTTATACAGCGAAGAACCCTTTTATACCCAGTATCCATTTTCACGCTCAATAATCATGGATACCTTAAACAGCGTATTCAGCAGTGGAAGCCGCAGCGATATCGAAACAATAGTCAAAGCGGTGTATATAAATGGGAAAAAAAGCGGATTCACGCCGGTCGATTCATACGCCAGTGTGGAAATGGAATCCCTGATTGATTCGCTGAAAGAGAGAATACAACTAAGTGGAAACCGTGTATGCTTCAACGACTTAATTGAAAGAAGGAGCACGGGAAGGTTTTTTACTGATATTGTTTTCGGTAACAATTCATCTTACAGGGCCGGTTTGAAATTACAACAGGTTGAGTGTCCCGGCCCGGTTGATGGAAGTCCGGCGGTGGCACTGAGCGGAACGTGCCGCTATCTCTGGATTAATGATAATGGATCAGCTGAAACCGTAATTATCACCAACAGCAATAAATTGAGGAAAAGCAGCCTTGTTTATCCTTTTTTCTTTTTTATTGCCGCCCTGGCCGGTTATAATGCTGAACTGGAAAATCTTGTTAAATCCGGGCCATTCACGATTCATGTTTCCCATCAGAGCGGCGTATCTTCATTTGAGTATGCTCTTTCACGAAAAGATGCCCGGGATTACCTCAGCCATATCCTGAATGATTTTCTGGAGTTAACGCAGTATGATCTCCTTCCCTTTGAATTAATTGCGGGATTGAAGGAAATGAAATCGACTTTTTTTCAGAGTGAATCCGTTTCGCCGGAGGAAAATGAGATTTTCAGGGACCGCATCATGGTCAGGATTAATGATGATTCGGGTTACAGACCGGCCTTTCGACCCATGAGAATACTGGGTATAATTGATTGCGCGGTTCCTGAAGATGCACTTGAAAAAGTGCACCGCAGATATAAACTGATTCTGGAACCGGTATTGAATGGATAAAACTACTGCACATCCCATCCCCCTGGATTCTGTAGAGGATCTTGATCTTGACAGCCATATGGTTATTGAGGCTTCAGCAGGAACGGGCAAGACCCACACTATTGAGCAAATTGTCATTGAACTCCTCCGTACCGGAAGGGTTAATTCACTGGATGAGATTCTGGTGGTTACCTTTACGGAAAAGGCTACCGGCGAGTTAAAGGACAGGATTCGGAAAAGGATTGTTGAATTTCTTCAGGAAAAGGAAGACCCGGTATTCAGGAGATCCCTTGAGAATTTTGATACCGCCTCCATTTTTACTATTCATGGATTCTGCAACAAGGTATTGAGGCAATTCGCCTTTGAAAACAGCGAACAGTTTAATCATGAAATTATTGAAAATGAACGCTCAATCAGTGAATCAGAACTTCATGCTGTAATGAGGGATACCTGGCCCGGTACGTATGGGGGTGAATTGACTGAAATACTAAAGGCTTCTCAATTTCCCCATCTTATTTCCGGCCAGGACACGAGCAGGTGGGAAGAAGAGGTTCTGCACTTGTTGAAAATTTATCAGAGCGGCGGTAACAACCGGCTCGAGCCGGAACCGGTTGCTGATTTACCCGGCCTGTATCGAGAAAGCAGGGAGAAGGTGGATGCGGTTTTTGAAAAACTTTCACGGTTGGCGGGTGAGATTGATGATGTCAGTCCGGAAAAGAGCAGTTTCAACCAGCAGTATGAATCCCTGAATATTGCCAAAAGCAGCAGGAACAAAAGACAGCGGGATATTATCATCCCCCTTTTGAAACTCATCCTGAGATACAGGGATGGGAAGCTTACTGTCGCAGATGTATACCCGCTGATAAATTCTGTTGAAAAGGAGGAGGATGGTTTTAGCCTGTTGAATACCCGCTGGAAAAAGGAAGGCCCTGACTTTGATGAAAAAATGCCATCCCTTCCAGGGCTCATTGATTGTCTGGAAAATTTACGGGCAATAGATTACCGGCGCCTTCAGGTGCAGCTTTTGTCCAATACCGTGTTCCTGTTACTGGAGCGGATCAGGCGGTACAAGAAAAAGCATTCCCTCCTCGGTTATGATGACCTGATACGGCAGGTTTACGAATCACTCGAATCGAAAAGTTCGCCCTTGCGAATGAATCTGCAGAGGAAATACAGGTTCGGTCTCGTCGACGAATTTCAGGACACCGATTATCTGCAGTGGAAAATATTTAAGAATATATTTCTGAAAGGAAAGGATAACAGGCTGTTCATCATTGGCGATCCGAAACAGGCCATCTATGGTTTCAGGGGAGCCGATGTTTTTGTGTACCATAACGCCAAAACTGAAATGATAAGCGACCACAATGCCAGGTTCTACACGCTGCGTAACAACTGGCGTTCAGGTCCTGAGCTTATAGGCATTTTCAATTCATTGTTTTCAGGAACCAACTGGTTTACGGATGAGAATATCGACTATATCGAAAACATGTTTCCTGAAAACAAAGGAAATCACAGAACGATGTATGATGAGAAACCCCTGGTTGTTGTAGATGCGGGAACCTGCCCGGGAGGTGAGGCCAGAAACGTAATAGCGGATTTTATTGCTGATGAGATTGCGGATATTCTCAGAAACGATACCAGTATTGAACTTAATGAAATCGGTATATTATTCAGGAAGTGGGTCGAGATAGAACCCCTTGAAAAGGCACTGATCAGCCGCGGCATCCCCTTTTCCTACTATAAGCGGGAGGGACTTTTTCAATCAAAGGAAACCCTGTCTTTATGGTATGTTCTAAACGCGATAATATCTGATGACCTTGAGAGCTACAAGAAGGCTTTGCTCACTGATTTTTTTAAGCTTACTTTGAATTCGATCAAAGGCATGGAATCACTTTCAGAATACACACCTATAGATGAACTGTTCGGTGTATGGAAGAATCTTGCTGCGAATAAAAACTGGGGTTTACTCTTCCAGTCAATTGTGGAAGACACCGAATTCCTGAAACCGGAATTTGATGATATTCTTTTCGAAAGAAAAAGAATGAACTTGTACCAGGTCATACAGAACCTGGAGATTGAAGCCTTTAAAAAAAACATGACCATCGAACAGATTGCTGAACTCCTGGAGGGGTTGTACTGCGGAGACCCTCGTTCTGGAATTGTTAATGACCTCCATAAACCGGAATCAGAAGAAAAAAGGATAACCCTGTTGACGATACATTCAAGCAAGGGACTTCAATTCAAAATAGTATTCATTGCCGGTGGTTTTACCGAGGATAAGGAACAGTTTTATCGGGTTTATCATAATGGTCAGCAGCGGGTAATTGATATTATTAAGGATGATTCTCATTTCGAAACATACAAATCAGAAAAAGATCATGAGGATGAACGGTTATTCTATGTGGCCCTCACACGGGCGAAACACCGACTGTATGTGCCTGTTTTTTCAATGCCGGGATCAAAGAAGGCCGGATTTGTTTCAGAGAAACTGAAGTCTGCCCTTGATGTTGTCTATAATCTTAAAGGTGTTCACCGTGTTGCTGCTGATTCAAGTAAAGTAAAGAGACATGACAGATCTGTTGCAGAATTCGACGGGGAATATTTTATCCCTGAAAGGCTTCTCATTCCTGATGAACTTAACTTTTTCACGAAAAAAATTATTATCGATTCTTTTACCGGTTTAAAGCGCAAGCAGTCATCATTAAAAGATGAGGCTCAACATATATACTGCGGGGACAGCAATCTTTCTGATTATATTGGTGAGGATCTTAAATTATCTGAGGGCAGCGACAAACAGGCGGCTGCTCTTGAAATCAGGGGTCTCCCTGCAGGAACGGCCACCGGGCTGCTTGTACATGGGATACTCGAGGAAATAGGGTTCAGTGAGATATTGCAGTACAATAATTACAGGGAAATTATCGCTGACGATAATCCAGTCCGCAATCTCATAAGGGAAAAACTTTTGATGCATATGCCATTTATTGATCAAAAAACAGAAAACGACTATCTGTGTGAAACGGCACAGCTGGTTTGGAATGCATTGACCGTGCCGGTTCCAGAAATCGGTATCTCAATCGGTGCAGGTGAGAATCCCTACCGAGAAATGGAATTTTATTGTAATATTGGCTACAGACTTGATGAAAATCAGGTACCCGGAATTGACATCAACCGGGGTATTCTCCACGGGTTTATTGACCTGATTTTTATTCATGACAGCAGGTATTATATATGCGACTGGAAGTCCAATTTTCTTGAACAGGGCTATGAACGAGAGGAACTAATCAGGGACATGAGAGAAAGGAAATATGATCTGCAGTATCAGATTTATTCCCTTGCCGTTGCGCGGTGGTTAAAATCAGTTCATGGCGAAGGGTACGAAGAGCTTTTTGGCGGAATTATATATCTCTATCTCCGCGGGGTGGATCCCCTTAAACCCGGTAACGGGGTTTTCTTCCATCAACCATCCCTTTCTGAATTACTGCATTATGAAGAGATAATACAGGGGATTACTGAACATTAAAACTATTCAATTTCAAAATCATTCAGGAGTCTGCTATATTCAAGCACCTCTTTAACCTTCGGGCTCAAATCCCTCAGAATCACCTTTTTATCATTTTTTTTAAACTGGATGTGAGTTTTAACCAGGAATCCGACGGCTGATGAGTCGATGGAGTCAATGCCGCTCATATCAAAAATGACAGAAGAGAATGTATCTTTGTTATTTTCAATAAACTCCCAGAACTGGCCCTTGATTTCTGGAGCATTAAACAGCAACAGTTCCCGTACATTGAATTTTACCAGTACATGTCCATTATCGATTGTAAAATTTGCTAAATCACTCATTGAAGCACCCGCCTATCTGTTCATTAATTATATGTGGAATATAAGAACAATATATTTAAAAAGAATTAAGATTCCATGTAATTTTGTTTATTAATTTGAGAAGGCGTATCCTACCGAGATGATTCCGCCTATTGCGTGAATTGTTGAACTGCTTCCCTGATAATAGAGATTGAAATTATAGGTTTTTTGTATCACCGGGTTTATCATGTAAAAGTTACCGTTAAAATTGAGCATGTTAAGTGTGTAATCTGCTCCCAGGGAAAGAAAGAGTCCTCCGGAAAAATAGAACGTGATATTTACTTCTGCCCCGGCGGAAAGGTTGTTTGATATTTTTTTCCTACCATAAGTGTATAGATACAGCTGGGGAGTGTATTCTCCGGTCGCGATATTATACGTGTAGGTGTTGAATAATTTTACGGCAACCGGGGTCGCTTTAAACCTGCCGAAAGAATAGCCGATGAATGGGGTCAGGGTTATATCCCACCTTTTTCTTTTGGTTGTATGAAAGGATGGACCGACATATAGGGAAAAATCGTTATACAGCTCGGTGCTCCAGTTCTTATAATTGGAGCCGAAATTGGTCCGCTGAATCAGGGATGTACGCTTGCCCTTGAATTTTATGCCAAGGTAGTTTATCGGCATGTATTCGAATATTATTCCATAAGAGAAATGGAGATGCGACAGTGAAACCAGTTTTGTAATATTGTTATCAGGGAATGTATAGGTGGAAAGCCGAATGAATTCTTCTTCAGCGCTGATTATTTTCCCAATGGGATATCCCATTGTTCCGAATACACCGAGAAGAATCTGCCCGTAATGGGCCCCTTCCGGGGCCTTGTCAAGCTCCTCAAACTTGACCGAATATGCCTCTGACGCAAAGAAAAGAAGCATGACTAATGAAATTACCAGTTTCTTCATGTAACAGATCGCTGTAGTTTAATATCGAAAACGTTAATGGGAATAATTCGTTCTGTGCAAAGTACCTTTTGAAAAAATTGGATTAATTGTTATTATTGAACTACTATGTTTCTCATGTGGTGTCAATTCAAAATGCATTTTTCGTTTCCATATTTGTTTTGAATAAACACAAATACAACAATTATGCGGCAGGAGAAAGTACTTGCCTTTGTTTGCCTGTTTGAAAATAGTGATTAATGATATCGGGAAACTTCTAAAAACTGATTTTTTAGAAGTTTCCCTGGGTGCGCAAAGGCTTTTGGATGTGCATTTAAATTATTCAAAAGGATTAAAAAATGAATTACTTTAACGGAACCGATGATTATGTCATTTCCCAGGAACTGAAAGATACTGTTAATGTATCTATAGCTCTCGGCCGTCCTCTCCTGGTAAAAGGTGAGCCGGGAACCGGGAAAACCCTCCTCGCCCATTCAATAGGGAGGGGTCTCGGGAAAAAACTTATTGTCTGGAATATAAAATCAACAACAAAGGCCAGGGAAGGTCTATACGTGTATGATACTGTCCAGAGGCTTAATGACGCCCGTTTCGGCGATCACGATATTTCCGATATAAAGCAGTACATAAAACTCGGCAAGCTCGGGGAAGCTTTTTCTTCCGATGAACAGATTGTTCTTTTGATAGACGAAATTGACAAGGCTGAAATAGAGTTTCCCAATGATCTCCTCAACGAACTTGACGAGATGAGCTTCTTTATTCCTGAAACCGGCGAAACTATCACCGCTAAGACTCGTCCTATTGTGATAATAACCTCAAACAGTGAGAAGGAACTCCCTGATCCATTTTTGAGAAGATGCGTTTTCCACTACATTGACTTTCCCGAAGAGGAACTGATGGTGGATATCGTGAATGTCCATTATCCTGATATTGAAAAGAAACTCGTCAAGGAAGCATTGAAGAGGTTCGATTTTGAGTATGAAGATTAGACCTTTAATTTT
>CAZEPS010000102.1:0-6792 GCA_964514165.1 uncultured Leptospirales bacterium | reverse complement strand
CTACTGGATCCGTGAATTTGACATGCTGAGAAAGAAACCCTCTACCAGTGAACTTGTCGACTGGATTCAGGCACTTATCGCCGGTGGCATTTCTATCAAGCTCCTTGAAAAGGAGATTCCCTTCCTGGGCGCGCTTTTGAAGAAAAAGGAAGATGTGGATCTTGTGACAAAATCAGGAAAATCACACTACGCCTACAATACCAGCATGAGGACCAGGGATGTTTATTAATTTCTTTTTCACCCTGAAATCCTACGGGATACCCATTTCACTTCACGAATGGATTACCCTTCACCAGGCCCTTGCGGAGAATGTTAATAACTGCAGCCTGACAAAATTCTATTACATCGCGCGGGCTATTCTCGTTAAGAACGAGGTGTATTTCGACAAGTATGACATGGCCTTTCTTGATATATTCAAGGATATAGAAACAACCGATGACATGCTCAACGAAATCATCACTGGACTCAAAAAAGTCAAAGAGCTGCATCTTTCTGAGGAAGAAAAAAAACAGATTGAAGAGCTCAACCTCGATGATGTTTTAAAAAATTTCGAGGAACAATTGAAGCAGGGTCATTACAAGAACCATGTCGGTGGCAATAAAGCCATAGGTACCGGCGGGAGATCGACTCAGGGGGCATGGGGATATAATCCAGCCGGAATTCGGATCGGCCAGGGTGAGTCAAGGCACAAGCGGGCCGTCCAGATAGCAGAGAAACGGTCATTCAGGAATTACTCGAGCAATATCACCCTTGATACGAGGCAGATGAAGGTGGCTCTGTCGAGGCTGAGGTCCCTGCTTCCAATCGGTATCGGGGAAAAACTCGATCTCGACAAGACTATCGACAAGACCTGTAAAAACGCCGGTGAAATAGAACTCGTCTGGGAGGATAAAGAAAAGAAGGCCGCTAAGGTCATGCTGCTGATGGATGTGGGCGGTTCCATGACGCCCTATTCCCGTCTCGTTGAGCGGCTTTTTTCGGCTGCCTCTTCCCAGATCAGCAAGTTCAAGCATTACTATTTTCACAACTGTTTCTACCAGGACCTCTGGACTGACATGGAGAGAAACAGTTCGATATCGACAAAGGACTTTCTGAAGAGCGAGGACAGCGATTACAAGGTTATCATTGTCGGTGACGCTGAAATGGCCCCGTCTGAGCTTTCCTGGGTAAACGGGGCAATTGATTACTGGTATTACAATGATACCCCGGGGATTGTCTGGCTGCAGCGGTTCAAGGATAAATTCAGGGATTCGATCTGGCTCAATCCGATACCGAGGCGGTCATGGGACTACGTCCAGACAATTAGAACAATTCGAAATCTATTCCCGATGTTTGATCTTACCCTGGACGGTATTGACGAGGGAATCAAGTATCTGATGACCGGCAAGTGCGCCCACTATACTGCGTGATACCTTTTCACCAGGTGTTTAATAATGCTTAACCATGGTCACTGCATTCTTCATGTTTCTGTGATAATACTGGACATCATCCATAAGCGTTCGTATAAAATAGATCCCGAGCCCCCTTTTTTTCCCAGCCTTGTAGTGTGATACAATATCCGGCAGCTTGAAGCTGGTTAAATCGAATTCTTCCCCTTCGTATTTCACGGTAACAGTAATTTTTTTTCTGGATAGCAGACAGGTGATATCTATACCTGAATTTTTATATTCTTCGGATCCGTGATCTATCACGTTTATGACCGCTTCGTACAGGGCGAGTTCGACACTGGAAATGATCTCATCAGGTACCATGTTTTTTTTCAGAAACTGATTGATGGACTCTCTCTGATTCTCGAGGACTTTGTTGTCCCGGGGTATGTTTATTTCCATGATTTTCCTGGGGTTTTCTTTCATATCAGGATCATGTAAATATGAATGCAGAGATTTTTCATTCAGAAATCTGATCAAAGGGCAAAGTATCGTCAGTTCTTATCGCAATAAGGATGGTTAAAAAGATTCTATTGCTTCAGTATCATTTGCATATATCTTAAAAAGATTGAGGAACCCCAGAAGTTTGAATATTTTTTTTATCTTGTCATTCATCCCGGATAAGCGAATTTCTCCACCCTTTTTCTGTAGCGTGTCATTGGTGCTGATGAGAACACCCAGACCTGCGCTGGCAATGTAATCCAGGGATTCCATGTTGCAGACGACGTTTTTGGCCCCCTTCACTATTTCTCCCTGTATTTTTTTATCCAGCTTCGGGGCGTTTTCAGCGTCAAGGCTCCCCCCTATCCGTATGAGCAGAATATTTCCGTGCTTTGAAGATGAATATTGGAATATACTCATAGTTGTCCCCCCGCTTCTTAAGTTTGTGGCGGATACCCGGTTATATCTCTGATATCTTCATACAAAGGTTTCAGGCGGTCATACATCTTGCAGTATACTTTCTCATACAGTTCGCCATAGATGTCCCTGTTGGCGGGTATCGGTTCGAACACGTCTTTTATCCTGGTCATCTCACTGATCGCTGTCTTGAAATCGGGGTGAATATTGAGTCCCACTGCCGCGTCGATTGCGGCACCCAGGGCCGATGTTTCGAAAGTGTGGGGCCGTTCAGCCGGAAGATTGAATATGTCCGCGCTCAGCTGCATGGCAACTCTGCTCTGGGAACCGCCTCCGGAAATACGGAGTTTTTCTATCGGAACCTTGTTCCGTTTTTCGGTCTGAATGGTGCCGTTTTTGAGTGCATAGGCAAGTCCTTCAAGTATGGCCCGGTAGATGTGTGTTCTCTCGTGGACGTCCCCGAAACCGATGATCGCTCCCTTTGCCTCAAGGCCGGGGGTTTTTACCCCTGAGGACCAGTAGGGCTGCAGGGTGAGTCCCATTGAACCAGGGGGTATATCCTTTATGAGTTCATCGAACAGTGTCTCTGGAGGGATCTTCCTCTTTTTCGCTATCTGTTCTTCACGCATTCCAAATTCCCGCTTAAACCAGCTTACCATCCAGAAACCACGGTAGATCATAACCTCAGTGTTGTATGATCCTGGTACTGCGCTCGGGAAGGGAGGGATAAAGGGGACGACTTCAGTGTACTTGGAGTTTGTGGTTTCCACTGTTGCCGTTGTCCCGTAGCTAAGGCACGCGATTTCCGGGGTGAGACAGCCGGAACCGAGCACCTCACAGGCCTTGTCCGTTGCCGCGGCGATAACCGGCAGGCCCGCGGGAATGCCGGTCTGCTGCGAGGCCTTCTTCGTTATGGTCCCCAGGACTTCAGTTGGTTTGACAAGGTCGGGAAGCATGGAGGGATCAATCCGGGACACGTCCCACATGAAATTATTTTTGTCATGCCACTGGTGCGTTTTGTAATTAAACGGAACGAATCCCACCTGGTTGGCGCAGGAATCACGGTGTTCACCGGTGAGGCGATGGGTGAAAAAGCCTGAAAGGAAGAGAAACTTGTCAGTCTTGTCCCAGATTTCCGGCTGGTTCTGCCGAATCCAGTTAGCTTCACATTCCTGAAAGGAAAAATCGAGAAATTCTTTCATGTCGATAAGACGGAGGGCCAGGTTGAGATAAAAGGGGGCGTACTTTTCAAGCTTTGCCTTCCGTCTGTCGAGCCAGACGATGGCAGGCCGCAGGGGCTTACCGTTTTTATCGAGGTTAATCATCGTGTTCCGCTGGGTTGTGAGAGTCACTCCCTTGATGCTGCTCTTATCGGCTTTTTTACTCTGGAGGAGCTTTTTGCAGGTAACGGTCAGGTTTTTCCAGTAGTATTCCGGTTCCTGCTCCGCCCAGCCTGGATTGGCTGAAAAATAGGGATCAATCTCGGTCTTCACGATATCGAGTATGCTCCCGGTACTGTCAATCAATGCCGCCCTGATAGACTGGGTACCCGCATCAATGGTGAAAATGCATTCCTGGTTTATTTTCTTAGCCATAACTGTTTCCTGAATAGTTTTTCATGAGAGGCGCGATGCATCTCTCATTCAGAAACCATTAAAATGCATACTCATGCATTTTAATGGTAGAGGTTGCCTTAAAGTTGATATATAGAATATGTGCGGGATATATGCAATTTCTTTTTTAAATACATAGGAATATTCTACAGATGTGAATCAGCAGGTATTAAGAAGTTTGTAATAGAATCTTTGACAGGAGAGAGTCCCGTTATTTGCTACATGTTCTGTGAGGCTTCTTTGGTCGTGTTGAAGATTTTAACAAAGTCGGATATTCCGACGATCTCCATTACCTTTTTCAGGTGATCAGACATCCCTACAAAAAATATATCACCCTTTTTTTCGTTAATGTCCTGGATGATATTTATCAGGGTCGCGATTCCTGATGAATTGATGTACTTGGTTTTATCGAAGTTTATGATGATCTTATCAAGAGAGAAATCTTCCCGTAATTCTGCGTAGACCTTCTTCACAGAAGAATCCGCTTCTGAGGTCAGGTCGCCCTCGATATTTATCACCGGGATATTATCTATCGTTTCTTTTGTTATGTGATGCTGATACTTCATTTTGCCTGCCTGCAGATTTTGAAATGTATATATCAGGGATTATGATAAATTGTCAAGAGATTATTTTTAGGGGGATTCAAAAACTAATTTTTAGAAGTCCCCTTTTGTGCATAAAGTCAGATAGAACCAGTATTTACAATTTTAATAAAATTGTAAATACTGGTTTTTAGATGTGCCCATTTTAAATTTATTAGAATACGCATATTTTTACATTCAAGTTGTGAGTGATAGTTTTAATATGACAGTCTTTTCACGGACTGTGCCTGCGGGCGTGGGTTACGAAAACATCCTCAAGGGATGGGGTTACTCTTTGCAGATCATAGGTATCGATTCCGAGTTTTAACAGTATTGATTTCAGGTCTCTTTTCAGGGGATAATCACTGTCGCACAAGATGTGGATATCACTGCCGAAAATAGCGGATTCCCTGACCGCGTTAATTTTTTGTACAAGATCGAATACCTCGATAAAATTATCCACCGAGAGTGAATATACGGCATAGGGAAGCTGGTTTTTAAGGTTCTGGGGGGAGTCAACGGCAATTATCTCACCTGCAATGATCAGGGCTATCCTGTCGCAATGCTCAGCCTCATCCATGTAGTGCGTGGTAATGAAGATGGTCTTTCCTTCATTGGAAAATCCGTTTATCAGGTCCCAGAAATTCCGCCTCATGACCGGATCAACACCGGAAGTCGGCTCATCAAGGAACAGGACCGGCGGCTCGTGGAGGATTGCGGAGCCGAGGGCCAGCCGTTGCTTCAGACCGCCGGGCAGTGTTTTCACCAGGGAATTTTTTCGGTCCTCGATTTCTGCCATTTTCAGTATAGTACTTATCTGGTTATTAAGCCTTGATCCGGGTATGTTGTAGATATTGCCGAAAAACTCAAGGTTTTCAATGACAGTCAGATCATCATAGAGGGAAAATTTTTGGGACATGTATCCGATAGTTTTTTTTATTTTTTCCTGTTCCGTTATGATATCATGTCCGTTTACGGTACCCCTGCCGGATGTGGGTGTAAGAATACCGCAGAGCATCTTTATGGTCGTGCTTTTACCGGCACCGTTCGGTCCGAGAAAACCGAATATCTCCCCCTTCAGCACTGATAGATCAATTCTGTTTACCGCGGTAAAATCCTTGAATATTTTTGTCAGGTTGCTTATTGACACGACCGTTTTCATTATTCAAAACCTTTGCTGAATCTCCTTGAGCTGAGAAAGAGGAGACTTATCCCTATAATCATGAGGGGAACGATCTCCTGCCAGAGCTCGACGATACCGGTACCTTTCAGGAATACACCCCGTATTATTGTGACGAAATAGCGCAGCGGATTGAGGTAGGTCACCGCCTGAATCACCTCCGGCATTGGATAGATCGGAAACGCGAATCCGGACAGGAGGATTGAGGGCATAAAGAAGAGAAAGAAACTCAGCATCGCCTGCTGTTGTGTTTTAGAGATTGTCGATATGTAGAGACCGATTGATAGGTTTGAGAGGATAAACAGGAACCCTGAGAACAGAAGAAACAGGATGCTTCCCCTGAAAGGGACATCAAACCAGAATATGGCGACAGCTGACACGACAACCATGTCAACGAGTCCGATTATGGCATAAGGAACTGTTTTTCCGACAATATACTCAACCGGTTTCAGAGGGGATACGACTATCTGTTCAATGGTACCCGTTTCCCGTTCCTTGACGATGGACATTGATGTCAGCATGGTGGTTATCAATCCTATGAGGAGCCCGATGACGCCCGGTAGATAGAAATTTCTGCTCATGAGCGCCGGGTTAAAAAAATATCTCTCCTTGAGCTCTATGCGGCTGTTAGTTACAACCGGTTGCGATGCGTTCTGACCGTGAACGTTTCGAAGCGCGTTCATCCTCAGGACAGAGAGCCTTATTCTTTCGCTGTATTTCGCCCTGGATGTTGATCCGATAATTTCATTCACATAGGATAATATGACCGATGCCCTGAGGGAATCGGTCCCGTCAATGATCACCTGTATAGAACCTGTCTTTCCCCGTTGTATTTTTTTAGAGAAACCGGATTCTATCGTTAAAAGAAGATCGACTTTTCGCGAATTAAAAAGGTTCTCAATCTCGGAATCAGAATAAAGGTATGAGTGCATGAAAAAAAATTCTGAAGAAACAAAATCTTCGATAATACTCCGGCTTTCCGATGTTTTGTCCTCGTCTAGAACAGCCATTGAAATCTCGTTCACGTCAGTGTTTACTGCATAGCCGAATACAAATATCATAATGAGGGGCGCTCCGAAGAGCACCCCCCTCATTCTTATATCTCGAAGGAGCTGTCTAAATTCCTTTTTAAT
>CAZEPS010000101.1:0-14411 GCA_964514165.1 uncultured Leptospirales bacterium | reverse complement strand
GAATGAGCCGAAAGTTTTTATAGATACCGGCCGCCAGGGGCATCATCTGTTCCGGGTCATATTTTCTTTTAAACAATAGTTTCGCGATGGTCCCCGGCATCGTGTGGGAACCTCTATTAATAAAACAAGAGGTTCCCTTTTGGGTACATATTTTGGTTTAAATCGGTTTTATCCCTTTTAAATTATGAATAAAACCGATTTATAGAGGTACCCTTATTTGATTTATTTTCATTTATTCATTTTTTGTGGGTTGTGGTGAAATACATCCATGTATTTCACCAACATATAGCTATATCCCCCACCACCTTCACATAACTCGGCATAAGCGGCTCCGGGGCTGTTCGTGTGCGGCATGGCCGCCAACGGGGTGAGCGGGAGTTTCCGCATGGGGCCTATCTTCGGCGGCATGCTCCTGTCCGGGAAAAAGGCCGCAGAACTTATTCTCGCGAGGCTTGGATGAACAATTTCGGCCTCTACGTGATCATCACCGAGCCCGCCCACAGCCCGGAACGGATCGCGGAAACCTGTGTCATGCACGGAGTGGCAATGCTTCAGCTGAGGGACAGGGATTCCAGTGACCGAAAAATCTACGATACCGCGCTACGGATTCTCTCGATAACCCGGGGATCCGGCACGAAATTCATCATGAACGACAGGCCAGACCTGGCCCTGCTTGCCGGTGCCGACGGGGTTCACCTCGGCCTGGTGAAGAGGGGCCTCCCCTTCCCCGGGGATTTTATTTTCGGCTTATCCACCCACAACCTGGAACAGGTGGATGCGGCCCGTTCCCATGAACCAGATTATATCGCCTTCGGACCGGTTTATCCTACCGGCGCTAAAAAGAAGCCGGACCCGGCGGTGGGGACCGAAAACCTTGTTCGGGCCCTCTCCCTCGCCGTGACGCCCCTGGTTGCCATAGGCGGAATCAACCGTTCTAACATCGAGCCGGTACTTGAAACAGGGGTCAGAAACATGGCCATGATCCGGGCCGTGGTACAGGCCGAAGATCTTGACGAGGAGATCCGCTTTTTTGCCGGGCTTTTAAGCTGACGGTCCCGCCCGGTCACACGGTTTCAGAGCCGGGCACGGAGCACCTTCTTGTCAATCTTTCCCACCGCGGTCAGGGGCATCTCGTCTATGAATTCAATCAGCTTCGGCACCTCGAAGGGGGCCAGTTTCTCTTTAGCAAAAGAGGAAATATCCTCCGCAAGCTGATCAAGATCGTCGTGACCGGTCATTTTCGTGACAAAGGCCTTTACCAGCTCCGACCCGGGGCGTTCCGGGTTCGGCACGCTGATGAGGGCAATCATGTCTATGGCCGGATGCTCCGAGAGAACCTCCTCCACCTTCTTCGAAAAGACCTTGTACCCTCCCACGATGATCATGTCCTTGGTGCGGTCAACGATGCGGAGGTACCCGTCATCGTCCATGACCGCCACGTCACCGGTGTGCATGTATCCCTCGCTGTCGATCGCCTGGGCGGTCTCTTCAGGCTTGTTGAAATATCCGACCATGACCTGGGGACCCCGGACGCAGATCTCGCCCGGCTCACCGACCGAGACCTCCCTTCCGGTCCCCGGCTCCAGTAGTTTAATGTCTGTGTTCAGTATGGGAAGCCCGATGGAACCGAGCTTCTTCTGACCGACCGACGGGTTCATTACCGTCAGGGGGGATGTCTCGGTCATGCCGTACACCTCCAGGAGTTTCCCCTGTCCCACGATGTCTTCAAGTTCTCTCTGGGACTCCTCGGGGAACGGGGACGCGGCGGAGATGCAAATATTCAGGGTCGAATGATCAAGTTCCCTGAATTTAGGATTTGCTATGAGAAGCTGAAACAGGGATGGTACGTTCACCAGGTAGCCGGGTTTGTACTTTTCCAGTTCGCCGCAGATATGGTCCGTATCCCGGGGGTTCGGTATCAGGATCTGGGTCCAGCCGAGGTACACGCTGTTCTCGTTGAAGAAGAGCCCGGCAATGTGAAACAGGGGAAAGGCTGACAGGGCCGACCCGCCCGGGGTCCAGTTGAGCCACTTCTGCACGATGAGAAGGTCGGACACGGCGTTCCGGTGGCTGAGCATCGCCCCCTTGGGCGGGCCGGTGGTGCCGCCGGTGTACTGGATATAGGCTATATCGTCAGGACTGATTTCAATACCGGGATCGGTGTCAGGGTATTTCCCCTCACTGATTACCTCCGCGTAATGGTAAACTTTCTTGCCGGGAAGATCCGTCACCTTCCCCTTCGGGATCTTCCCCAGGAGCCTGCCGAGGAACCGCTTTATCCCGGGAAGAAAACCTCCCACGCTCGCTGCGACCACTACCTTGAGATCAGGAAGATTTTCCGCGATGCCGGCAAACCTGGCCGCGAAAATCGCGTCAAGGGTTACCAGGGCGGCGGCTTTCGAATCTTTCAGCTGGTATTCCATCTCCTCTGCGGAGAGGAGGGGGGATACGCCGGATACAACGCACCCGGCCCTGAGGGCCCCGAGCCAGGCAATGATATACTCGGGAATGTTGGGCAGGTTGATGCCGACCACGTCGCCCTTTTTCACGCCGTTTTTTACCAGCATGTGGGCGAAGCGGTTCGCGTAACGGTCCAGTTCCCGGTAGGTGATTTCAACGCCGAGAAAGGCCAGGGCCGCGGTGTCGGCGTACTTTTCGAACACCGGCTTTACCGCTTCGGTGAAGCTGGTTTCCCAGAGCCCGGGGGCAATGTCTTCCAGACCCTGGTCCCAGGATTTTTTCCAGAATTTTTCTCCGTTCATAGACTCCTCCTGTTTGTTAAGGATTATCAAGCGGCGCCGAACCAGGTTTGCGAACCATGGCCGAGGTCCGTATTCCAAGGTACGGGATGTCCTGAGATTCGGCCACCCGGAAACCGTGCCGCTCGTAGAAACGAATATTTTCTTCCTTCTCAGTCTCCAGGTAACAGTACTGGTTCTCCCTGTCAGCCCTGTGGAGTATGGGGCTGATAAGACGTCCCCCGACGCCCTGACCCTGAAGCCCGGTCTCGATACCGAGAAGCCAGAGATACCAGTCTGGATCAGGGGCAATCCTCCGGCGAATTTCCTCAGCAATTGACAGAAGCGAGTTGAAGCGGCGATAGTCGGCAGCCCCGAATCGAAGGGGAAGCGCCCAGAGCCCGCTCCTGATAATCCGCGCCGCAGGAAACCCTGCATTTCCCGGGGGCAGCCAGCACGCCACTCCCTCAACCGCCGGCAGTGTATGGATGACCCCGTAGAGCAGACAGTATTTGATAACTTTCTGGTGCAGCCACATAAGAGGCCGGTATCTTCGTTTTCTGCTGGTAAAAACCGAAAGCGACACGGGATCCTCCATGAAGGCATCAGTCAGCACTGTTGCCGCCCTGGCCTCGCTTCCGGTAGTAAGTTCTATCGGCTCTTCTGGATGCACCCGGTTACCAGTCACCCGGCCAGTTCCATGAACCAGAGGGCGTTCTCGAAATTGCCGGTGACCCGGAGAACGGACCGGCCAATTGCCGAAAACCCGTCAAGTTCATCAGGGGACAGCATGGTGGACACTGCCGTGTCCACGTGCATCCAGATGCCGTTTTTCTCTGCTATCGCAGCCAGGGCCTCGAGATCGTCATAGAGCCCATAGGGCCAGCATGGCGCCGAGCCCGCAATCATGAAGGTATCCCGGGTAACGGCCTTTTCCATTGCCGCGACATCGGCCCTGAAGTCATCTCCCAGTGGGACCCGTATCAGCCTGATGCCGGTGTAGTGGCACCACTTGGAAAATGCCGCGTGAATGGAATAGGGAGCGACGATTTCAGGCTCCCGGATTTTGGGGCGCTCCTGCCGCGCCCATTGAAACGCGGAGTTAATTGCGCAATACAGGCTCTCGGACCCGCCTGAGGTAAGCCGTATCTTCACGTCATCGGGGTATCCGAGCATTTCGATTATCATTCTCTTGACTTCAAGGGTCATCCGCTCCGTGCCGGGCATCAATTCCTTGTAGAGCATGTTCTTCTTGACGAATTTCATGTTGGCAAGCTTTGATATCCGGGCGGCATCGGTGTGATTCATGAGCTGGGTCCCGTAGACGATGGAATGGCCGCTGATCTCATCGACGTCCCATGACTCGAAGTCGTCGAGCCTGGACATTACCTCCTCTTCTGACAGCCCTCTTTTCGGGAATAGATCGGTTTCGAACGTAACCGCGTGGTCGCTTCCAAAATAGCCCATATGCTCCCCCTTGTGATATTTATTCAGGATCTCGGGATACCGGGGATCGTTCTGTTTATATCGACTGCTATGCAATACCAGTTTGCGCGGATGCCAGTGGACGGAGATATGGAATTCGTGAACTGTTCGCCGGAAGTGATCAAGCAACCATTTGCATATCTCAATTGAAGTATATAAATTATCACAACATAGAAGTCCCGTCAAGCTCTTTTTGAGGTAAGTTTTTGGACGGGATTGCTCGATAACAGAAAAGTTTCAGGGGAAGTTTCATTTTCATTAATGTTATTTACAAAATGAGGGTTCCCCTGAATATAGATTTTACAATTTTTTCGAGGAGTACAATATGAGAGTTCGATTTGCCCCGAGCCCGACCGGCTTTCTCCATATCGGCAATGCCAGGACCGCGGTGATAAATTACCTCATAGCGCAAAAAGAGGGAGCGGACATGGTTCTGAGAATAGAAGACACCGACATGGAGCGGAGCACGCGGGAATCCGAGGAGTCCATTATGCATGACCTGAAATGGCTCGGCATCCAATGGACCGAGGGCCCTGACGCCGGGGGAGACTACGGCCCCTACCGCCAGTCTGAACGTTTTGACATATACAACAGGTACACTGAACAGCTCCTGGACAGGGGCAACGCTTTCCGGTGCTACTGCACCCCGGAAGAGGTTGAGGAGCAGAAAAGAAGGGCCGAACAGAAGAATATTCCCTACCGCGACCGGTGCCGAAATCTTACCGATGAGGAAATATCAGCTTATACGAAAGAGGGAAAATCCTTCGCTGTACGTTTTAAGGTTCCTACCAACGAACCGATAACCGTACGGGACGCGGTGAAAGGGCTCGTTGAATTCAACAGCGACAATATCGGGGGTGATTTCGTCATTGTCCGGACCGGCGGCGTACCGGTATTCAACTACATCGTGGTTATTGACGATGCCCTCATGAAAATTACCCATGTTATACGGGGGGAGGATCACCTTTCTAACACCCCGAAACAGGTTTTGGTCGCCCGGGCTCTGGGACTACCTGAGCCGGTGTATGCTCACCTGGCCCTAGTCCTCGGGCCAGACCGTTCCAAGCTGTCAAAGCGCCACGGCATCACTTCGGTAGAAATGTACCGGAAGGAAGGCTATCTCCCCGATGCCCTGTTGAATTACCTTGCCATGCTCGGGTGGGCTGCAGAAAGCGGTGATGAAATAATGGACAGAAAAACCATCATCAGCCAGATCAGCCTGGACAGGCTCGCAAAAAGCGCGGCTGTTTTCGATTTCCAGAAACTGCGCTGGATGAACAACGCCTATATCAAGAGCTACCCTGTAGAAATAATCACCGAACTCTTTATCCCCTACCTTAAAGATGGCGGATTTGAACCGGATAATTTTGAACGTGGTTATCTCGAAGAGGTCATAGCCGTAGCACGCAACTACTGCGATATACTTTCAGACATAAATAACATAGTCGGAATTTTTCTCAATGAAGTAAACGAGCCCGATAAGGAGGCAGACTCGCTTCTCAGGGAAGAGGATTCCATCACCCTGACAAAAGCAGCAAAAGAACTCATTGGAGAACAAATCACCAGCGAGAATTTCGTAGAAGGGATGATACCGCAGATCAAGGAGCATACTTCATTCAAGGGAAAAAAACTTTTCATGCCGGTCCGTGCTGTCCTTACCGGCCGCCTCAAGGGTCCGGAGCTTGATCTGGCCCTGCCCCTCATCGGCTTCGAACGGTGCAGAAAGAGAATCGAATACTGCCACGAAAAATATTGCGTCTAACGTTATCCATCATCCTTTATAAAGGTAACAGCATGAAACGATATCCATTCATTATACTGATTCTTCTGCTCCATTCATCATGTATGGCGGTACCGAAAGATGTCCCCACCGGGACCTGGAAGTACCGTCTGTTGACTAACGGGGTGGAATCCGGCACGGCAGAAATTTCCTCAATGAAGAAAGGGAACCATTACATAACAGAAACAGTCATGAAAATTTCCATGGGCGATATCAGCTCAACGACACGAAATATCATCACCGAAACCATTGATTTCAGGCCGGTAAAGCTGGAGACATATAATACCGTAAACAATGCCGGCAGGAAAACAAACATAAACACTGTTGCTGTCTTTAACGGAAAAACGGTTAACCTCGATATTGACGGCCGAACCGCGACAGTATCATTTGAAAGGCCGTTTATAATTGACGGGAATTATCTCCAGACAAAGTTAATTAAACAGGGATTTAAAAAGGGAGCCGAGGTTTCAGCAATGATGTATGAGCCGACCATGGAACTGGAATCCCTTATCAATATTCGGGCCGGCGTTATGGGTAAAAATACCGTTATGATAAACAACAAAAAGGAGAAGCTCTTTCACGTTATTGTCGCCATTGAGAACCAGAAGACGGTGGATCTCTTTATCGACAGTGACGGCATAGCCAGAAAGAGTGTCGTCGTGATGTTGAACAACCGAATAGAACTGGAGATCATAGACAAGGAGTGATGTTTATTGGTTTCAAATACCATTAAATATACATTTATATTTTTCATTCTCTGTTTGCTATTACCAGCATCAGCATTTGATTTAACCGCCTATACCGTAGCTCTTGAAAATTTTAATGAGAGAGTGTTCACAGAAAACGAGACCGTTTATCGCCTTGAATCTGCATTTGAAAATTTTACCCTGAAGAATACCCCCTTCCAGGGGGTAATTGCAAATAAAACCCGGGGAAATAACAAACTGGTCTATCTAAGGGTCGGCAATATATCAGGTACCGGTTCGATCACACCAGAAGAAAAGACAAGATCTTGTATAAATACCAGGTATCTATCGTATGATGATCCTCGAATCAGCCGAATCTCAGAAAAAATTCAAAATGAAAAGAACAGTATCTTGGCAGCTGAAAAATTCGTGTACGGTCATATCACTGACAAAAACATGGGAATACCGTTACTTAAAGCCCCACAGATATTCGATAACCGTGCCGGTGACTGCACCGAGCACACGGTTCTGGCGGTATCAATACTCAGGGGGGCCGGCATTCCTGCCAGGGCTGTTGTGGGCATGGTCCTTAGCGATAATTTCCAAGGGAAAAAAAATGTTTTCGTTTACCATATGTGGGCGGAAGCCTTTTATAAAAACAAGTGGCAATTGGTTGATCCGAGCTTTCCCGGTGAAAAACATGAAAACCGTTATATAGCCTTCGCCTGTCATTCACTTCAAACTGAGATGCCCCTTTCGTACCTCACAGCAATTAATAAAATAAAAAAATTCAAAGTATATTATGAATCGGGTAAATAGCAATACGATTGAGAGGAACATTTTTTTTGATATTTTTTAAAAATTTGGGAACCTCAATCAATTAATAAAACAAGAGGTTTCCTTAGGGTACGTATTTTGGTTTAAATTTTATTTGGCCTTGATTAATCAAGGCCAAATAAACATGTTTACACTATCTGGAAATCAAAAATTGACAACGAAGTGTTCCCATACACTTTCGTATCCCTCATTGCCAGACCGGTAATTTTTTCACCAATTATATTTTTACTGAAGTGCTGCGCAACACATACAGAACCGTTTATAAGAATTCCAGCGTTTAAAACCGCATTAAGTATGTCGGTATACTGGTCTGCTGAACCACGGGTTTTATTGTATGGAGGATCTATAAATATAAAATCAAAAAACATATTCTTATCTGATATAATATCAAGAGCATTTATGGCAGTGGTCTTATATATACATATGTTATCTTTCTCATCGAGATTATTAATATATTTTTTTATAAATGAATTACGCCGCGGATCTTTTTCAATAAAAGCTACCGGTGAAGCACCCCTGCTGATAGCTTCAATTCCTATTTGCCCTGAGCCGGCATACAGATCAAGGAAACTTTTACCGGTGAGATCTTCACCAAGGATTGAAAATAATGCCCCTTTTACCTTTTGAGGAGTGATGTCAGCATTGAAACGTACAGGATTAAATGGGATGATCTTACCGCGGTATTTGCCAGAAATTACCCGCAAAGAAGACATGTCATTATTCCAGGGCGTTATTCAAATCTGCGAGTAATTCCTTCAGGTTCAGTCCGTTATTGATAGCGACCTTCTCAATAGTCTCTTCAGATGCCCCCTTGCATCCAGGACAAACAAGGTTATATTTCTTGAAAACACCCTGTACGTTTTTTGACATCTTCAATACATCGGTAAGCTGTGATTTAGCCGATATTTTCATCATATTATTCCTTCATGACTCCTTTACACTACCCAGAGAAACAGCTAACATGAATTATTCTTACGATTGTTATTGTCAAGAATGATATAAGAGAACCTCAATTTATTAATATTTGATGCTCCCTTGCTGGTACGATAAATGAGATGTTGATAACAATGTTTTTTTTGCCATCAAAATATTGAAAATATCTTGAAAAAATAACTCACTCTAAAGATATTGTCAACTCCCAGTCAAGAAAAGTGAGGAATGAGTTATGGCCAAGTGTGAAGTATGTGGAAAATCTGTACAGTTCGGATATAACGTCAGCCACTCCCATAAGAAGACAAAAAAAATGTGGCGTCCCAACGTAAAAAAAGTCAGAGTCCTTGATAATAACCGGGTCACCAGAAAATACGTTTGCACCCAGTGTATCAGATCAGGCAGGATCACCAAGGCAATAAAAAGAGCCTAATACTCAATATTCAACTTCCAGCCCCTGATATAATACCTGTACAAAACCGCCTTATTAAAAGTGTTTATTTTTGTCTCAACCCGGCTGATATCAGCCGGGAAATGCGTTGCCATGCGAAAAGTCTCCCGGGAAAAGTACCGGTGATGCTCCTGAATACCTTCTATTCTCGACCCGGGACGAATAAAACCAGCAGCCATGTTGAACCCCCAGTCCCCGAATGTGGGTACATACACGTGATAGGGCTGGACCATCGGGAATACATTTTTCATCGTGTTATGCACACACCAGAACGCCTCCCGTGCGAACAGGGGGGAGGTTGACTGGGTAACAAAAACCCCTCCGGGAGCCAGGTCATTTTTCACCATCCGGTAAAATTCAACGGTATACAGTTTTGATATTGTCTCATCATGGGGATCGGGAAAATCCGCGATTATCACATCATACTTATCTTTCCTCGTACGAAGAAAATCATAGGCGTCTCCGATAACAATCTTTACCCGTTCATCAAGGAGCGAACTGTCATTGATCATCCGCAAGGAAGGATTGTTCTTCGCCAGGTTAACCATATATTCATCAAGTTCCACCAGGGTAACTGACTCAACGCCGCCAAAGCGAAGGGCCTCCTTCACGGCAAGTCCGTCACCACCGCCAAGAACAAGCACCCGTTTGTTATGTTTGCCCGCGAGCGAAAGGGACGGCAGCACCAGCATCTCGTGGTACCGGTATTCATCAATTGATGAAAACTGGAGCGATCCGTCAAGGTAGAGACGAAAATCGTTCCCGTTTCTTGTAAGGACAATCTCCTGGTATTTCGACCGCTTTGAAAAGATAATATCATCATAATAGAGTCGCTTCTGGAAAACATTCATCACCGACTCAGACTGAACAGCCAGGCCGGCAAGCAGTATTAGCGCCAAAACCGGAGCAGCCAGGTCGATTTTTCGTTTACCAGGATAATCAATCCTGACCATTATAAACATGGCTACAGCGATATTGATCATCCCGACAATTATGCTTGTCATGAGACGTCCCACTACCGGAAATAATACCAGTGGAAACAGGAGGGCCCCTGCCAGCCCCCCGATGTAATCAAGTGTCAGCACGTTTGAAAGAATGTCCTTCAGGGCGCCGTATTTTTTAAGTATCCTGGTGATGAGAGGTATCTCCAGGCCTACCAGCACCCCGATTAACACCAGGAAAAAGATATGAAGGAAATAATAGGATGCTGAAAAAGAAAAAAGGGTGCTCAACACGAGGATTGAGAGTCCTCCGATACAGCCCAGGGCCACCTCGATAATGATAAAACTCTTCAGAATATTTTTATTCAGGTATCGTGAAAGATATGTCCCAAGTCCCATTGAACTCAGGAAAAATCCGATGGTAATTGAATACTGCTGGACCGGGTTCCCCAGCAGATAGGTTGCCAGGGAACCAAGGACCAGTTCATAGATGATACCGCACAGGGATAGTATGAAAACAGAGAATAGAAGGATTCTCTGTTCAAACAGGTTCAGGTTATCTCTCAAAGGTTACCAGCCGCAAAAAAAACAGAGTTAGATGTCAGAAATCATATCAGGCAACCGTGATCCAGTCACACCCCTACTCAGTATCTGGCATTTCAACCGATGCCTTAGGCTCAGGCTTTACAGCCGGCGACATCGGTGCTGAGATAACAGAAGCGACAATAATGGATATGCCAATTATAACCGCCGCGATGATAATACCAAGGGAAACGTTCTGATCATCTTCAATCTCCTTTTTAACCGAAAAGGGGGTGAAAAGGTTAATCAGAAGAAAGCCTATCGCCATCAGGATAACTCCCAGTAAGGAATAGATGACCGTATCGATAATCCCGCGTAGAATAAGTCCCCAGTCCATAGTATTGTAAACCTCCTCGAAATAAATTCGTTGTTAATCAGTGCAATATTATTTACCCAGGTAGATGGGAATAAGACCGGTTTTTATTTTCCACCCCTGAATCCGCCCCGGGAACCGTAATACATGCTTCCAGGACGCACGGATTTTCTCACATGCTGTTGTTTGGCAATGTACTTTTTACCTGCCGTAGAATAGCCGATTGGTATTGTTGACGCTGTGATTCCACCGGCTGTCAGGAGTGATGCTATAATTATACTTCGTATCATTTATACCCTCTCATGTCAGTCAGACGCTATGTGAAACGGCAGCTCGTTAAAGGTCTTAGCCCTGGATCGGTTTACCTGCCAGAGTATTCCCACAACAACCATTAGTATGATATAATAGCGGTTGCTGGCAGTTGTTGCGAGTTCTATTTTCACAGAATTCGGATTCCGCCATTTATTGCTCCAGAGTTCGAGAAACGCGTAATACTTTCCCTTTTTATCAAGTACAAAGTTGTCGCTGTGGGATGTATCAGATTCGTGCCAGTACCCGTCGCTGTCATAACCTTCCTCGTCCCAGTAATCCCCGGAAAAAGAATAAGATTCCACCGGTTCTTTTTCCTCGTCTATGTCGCTCAGGAGGGACCCCAGTGACTTTGTCTGCATAAAACGGTTAAGCCTGTCCTTCTCAATCAGCATGAGCCTGAAGGACTGCCATTCCAGGTTGAAACGCTGTACAGAGTTATCCACCCAAACGTTGGCATTGTAAAGCTGTCCGCCTTTGGGCATTTCAAAGGGACCGTACAGTACCTGGCTGTAATAGCTCCTGTCAGTACCTTCTGTTATATACTGGTTGTTGCGAAGAATCTGTCTGGTATTCATGACACCTTTGACTTTACTGCCTGAGGCGCAGCTGAAAATGGTCAGCCCGAAGATAACAGCGAATGCGAGAAGATACACGAGGGACTTTCTCTTGTATTCTTTTCGCCCCTTTACGGTCTTTTCGTAAAGCTCTTTATATTCATCTGAACCGAAGGCATCTATTATCCTGTCGTAATGAATCCGCTCACCCTGGGTGATTGAAATATCATCATCTGACTGCTCAATCGAATACTGGAATCCATCCTTTTTAAAGTCATACATGGTGATTGCTTCACCAATGTCAGGCTTCCAGGGAAGTTCCCCTTCAGCCATGACGATACGTCCGACGAAACCGTTTTCCTTTGAAATTCTTTTTCCTTCAAAAATTATATTGTCTGGATCAGATTCCATATCTATCGATTCGGGTATATATTCTTTGTATGAATGGACCTTCCCTTCCTCTTCGACGAAGTAATGATAGACCCCGTCACTTGATACGGTGAACCACTCGTCCCAGGTTGCTTTTTCGTATTCCTCCTCGTCCTGGTAGCGGATCCTTCCTGTTACCTCGTATTCCACACCGTCAATGGCGCCCTTCATTCCAAGCTTAAAAACAGAAGTGTCCTTGTCATAAGTAAAAACATCGGCGAAAACCGCATAGTATTCTTCCGTATTTTGTCCGTACTCGGTGCCGCACGACATGCATTTAGCGATCGGTATCTCGATATATTCCTCTTCATCGTCATCGTACTCCGAACGATAACTCTTTGTGAGTTCACCGCCGCACTGGGAACATTTCAGTATCTTAAATTCTTCGTTTTCTCCCATGGAATAACCTCGACAATTGTTTTCAAGAACAGATCACCGGGATAAAAAGCGGGTTTCATCTGCCCAGCAGTTATAGATCAGCTGCTGACAACGATATCTCTTTTAAGAAGGGGCCTTCCGCTGAAAAGTTCTATCTCATCCTCCGTCCACTCGATGGATATTTTTTTACCCTCGGCGATTCCGTCTATATACACCACTTCGGTTCCCGGCTCCTGGTAATAGGAGAGCTCCCCTTCTCCTCCCTCCACCACGGCGCGACCTTTTTCTTTTATCATGACCCGTGACCCGCCGATGTCAATATTTTGACCGGCCCGTACAGAATCGATATCCGGGAATTCCACGACCTCCATCAGGTCGGTGAACAGGGTGTATGTCCCCTCATCTTCCGTTATCCAGGCCTGTTCACCCTCATAGTCAACAAACCATTCATCGTAATGGCCTCCGTCATACTTGTAGCGCATCCGGCCAATAGCGGTGAAGGGCCTGTCAAGAATCGTGCCTGAGCACCCTACTGAAAAGATTGAAGGGAATTCTGCCAGTTTCGGATGTTTGCCAGACAGGCCGAGAGATTTGTCGTCTCCAACCTTGATATGTGATCCGCAGTACCGGCATACCAGCACCTTGCTGAAGCGGTTCTTAATCTCTACCGGCGCTCCGCAAGAGGGGCATTGCTTTTCAGCCATGGTTTATCTCCCCATTAGTTTTTTTGCAGGTGATTTCAGCATCCTTTCTTTAACATTATCTGCACAGGTTTTTATTTTGAACCTTCCTCGGAAACATCCACAATGTGAAGAGATTTCTTCTTTAACTAGATGTTGTCCAGGATCTGTTTTTTCTTGGCGTCGTACTCTTCCTGGGTAATGAGTTCTTCATCAAGCATGGCCTTCAGCTTTTTTATCTTCGCTGTCGGATCATCGCCAGACTGGCCACCGCCCTGGCCACCCTGCTGCTGGCTACCCATGGTCTGGTTCATCATCTGACCCATCTGGTTACCCATGCTGAAGCCCATACCAGCGCCCATGGCTCCTCCGGCCATGCCGTCACTCCCGGCTGCCTTTTCCATAGTGTCAAAAGTACGCTTCATTCGGTAATCGTCTCCGCCTATGATATTAATCTCAGCCTTGTCGGCAAGGGCCTTCTTAAGCCGCTGTACCGACTCGTCTTCTTCAGGAATATTGATTGATTCAATTGCGAACCTAACAAGTTCGATACCAAAGCTTGTAAAGGCCTCGGACATCTTCGCCTTCCCGGCAGCCCCGATCTCATCGTAATACGCCGCCAGTTTAAGTATGGTAATGTTCTGTTTTATCATGAACTCAGCAATCAGATCCTGGAGTTGCGGGAGAAGGATCTGATCCCTCAGGGCAGAACCGATGGAGTTCGTATCAAAGGCCTGCCACGTGCCGGTTGCCATAACCACGAATGACTTGGCATCGAGTATACGCATGCTGTAAGAACCGAAAGCCCTTATCGGAACCGGAATGCTGTAAATAGGATCAAGAAGCTGTATTGGCTGTTTGGTCCCCCATTTAAGATTCGGAATCTCGGTCTTGTTCAGAAAAAAGACTTCCGCGGGAAAGGGGCTTTCCCCGCCAAAGGGAAGATTTACCAGTTTTTCCAGTATAGGGATATTACCGGTTTTCAGTGAATGCCTCCCGGGACCGAAAACATCAAGGGCCTGTCCTTCCTTGAAAAGAATAGCTTCCTGGTTTTCCCGAACGATTAGCTGCCCCCCCAGGGAGACTGCCCCTTCAGGGAACCTGTATATTACTTCGTCCTTTGCGTTCTTCCATTCTACTACATCTATTAATGCCATTTATATGACCTCCAGAATAACGTTTTTCCTGTCATCAAAAGATTTCTCAAATGTTCTTATTTGATCAAGTAATGACTGAATCTGTTCTTTCGCCGAGTCTTCACCAGCAGATCGAACAGCAGACAGCCCCCCCTCAAGTTCATCAAGAGTCGTTATCA
>CAZEPS010000100.1:0-14473 GCA_964514165.1 uncultured Leptospirales bacterium | reverse complement strand
CCTCCTCGGCAAGTTTGCTCGTTTCAAGGGAACTGCTGTTCGCCTCCTGTGCGTTGTCCGCGTTCTGCTTGTTGGTGGCGGTCGCCTGTTCGATGGTGGAGGCGATCTCCTCCAGGGACGAGGCCTGCTCAGAGGTGCGCTGCGACAGGTTCTGGTTCCCGGATGAAATCTCCGAAACCGCCTGGCTCAGGTTCTGGGAGGCGTTGACAATGTCTGCAACCAGTTTTTTCAGACTGTCGATCATCCGCGCCATGGCGTGGAGGGCGCTGCCGGTATACCGCTCGTCAGGGTTAACCTTGACCGTGAGATCCCCGTCGGCGATGCGGCTCGCGGCCTCGATGACCTGCCTCGGCTCTCCCCCGAGCTGGCTCATGATACCCCTGATGATGGTCCTGGCGAAAAACACGCCGATGCCGATGGCCACAAGACCCAGGACGATTACAAGGATCTGGGTAAGGTTGGCTGACGACATCATGTTACTTTCCATTTTCTTGATGCTCTGGGTGAGGACCTTGTTCATGGTATCGATACCGGTCTTGACTCTGGTGAGGCTCGGCAGGGTCTCGTCTTCCAGTACCTGCAGGGCGGCATCTGTGCCGGCCTGGCCGTTGGCTGCGAAGATATTGTTCATCTTGATTACCGACTTGTGCAGATCAATATGAGGATTTTCCAGGCTGGCGAGCTCATCCTTCAGCTCCGGGTGCCTGTGCTCGAGATCTTTCCTCCCTTCTCCGTAATACCATTTCCCGAGGCCGCACTTGGTATGGTCAGTCTCTACCTCTGCCTGCCTGCCCCGGGACACGCTCTGGTACACGGTGCCGAGCCACTCGAGGTGGTCTACTTTCTTATGGAGGAGTTCCTCCAACTGATGGTTTTCGCTCAGCGCGTCCTTTGAATTATTGAAAATGCCCCGGATGTTAAAGATCGTGAAGGCGCTGATGATGACGAGCAGCGCGATAACGACCCCGAATCCCGTTAATAACTGGATTGAAACCTTTGCGTCCCGTAATTTCATGATGAATCTCCTGGTTTGATTATGGAATCCATGTAAAATTTGCTTTTATACTACGGTTACAACATACTGTTTCACGGAAAAACGGGTATCGAGGGCGCTACATTATTTCACATGAGAAAATACTAAAATTAAGTAGAATTTATTCGACAAGAGACAGGGGGTTAATTCTTTTTCGATACAGGAAAGCCCCCGCGATGGGGGCTTTTCATGAAGTAGAAGCAATGGAAAGAAACAGGTTGAATCGCGTGGCTGCAGTTTGCGAAAAAACCGTGACCTTTAAGCCCTTGCCGTCTCGGCGGGAACCGTGACCATGGCGCTTTTCTCTATAGGAACCTTGATGGCAAAAAGCACCTTTGTGACCGGCCCTTTGCGGACATCGGTGTAGTCGGCAACGTTGGTCACGGAGATGGCCCCTCCGTGTTTTTTGACAATTTTCTCGACTACCGTGAGCCCGAGACCGTAGTCCAGGGTCTCGTACTGCTCGTAGACCTGTTTGCTGAGCCGGAAAAAGGGCTCGAAAACTATGTTCTCGTATTCCATCGGGATCCCGATGACACTGCTGTCGGTATCATTGACGGTGTTGAGTACCGAAATAACCAGGTTGTCTTCCGCCACGTCGAGCATTACCACGATGGCGGTATCGGGCACAGAAAATTTCATGGCGTTTACCAGCAGCTCCTGAAGGGCCTTGTATATATGGTCACTGCTGATGCTCACCTGGGCCTGCTCGAACCGGTCAGTGGGCTCGCTGATAAGAAGGGTATGCCGTTTTATTTCGAGATACTCCTCTAGATCTGACTTGATGGTGCTGATGAAGGCCCTCAACTCGGTGGCGCTTACCGTCTCCATGGGAAGATCGTTGGCCATGATCCAGTTGATGTCAGCGAATACTTTCAGGGTCCGTTCGGCGACCCGGGCGTTGTCCTTGATAAGATCAAAGAGGTTCCTGTCGATGAGGTACTGGTCATCGTGCTTCTTCAGGGATGATGAGATGATGCTGATAAGGGTCAGCAGGGCCCCGAAGCCCGCCCCCTGGTTGAAACTGTTGTGGAGGCTGTTGAAGAGGGACCGGTCCACCCGGTCGTAGTCCCGGGTAATGATGTCTTCGGTCCACTTGAACCATTCGAGCTGGTTTTCCAGCTTCACCACCTTTTCCTTTTCAAGGGTGTTCTTCATTTTCCTGAGTTCAGCGGTCTCTGCCGCCCGTTCAAGTTTCCGGTAGAGCTCGTCGCTGTTTGCCGGCTTGATGATGTAGTCGTAAACCCCCTTCCGCATGGTTTCGATGATCATCTCGGCCCTGTTGTGGACTGTCAGTACAATGATTACCTGGTCTTCGTTCTGGGCCTTTATCCTGTTGATGAGTTCGTTTCCGTCCATGCCGGGCATCTCGATGTCGGTGATTACCACGGGAAAGTAATCGCTCTGATATTTTTGCAGGGCGTCGCCGCCGCTTGTACTGAGGACAACCTCGTATCCCCATCCGGAGATCGTCTCGAGGATGACCTCCCCGGTCGTTATCTCGTCTTCAACGACGAGTATTTTTTTCCTATCCATCGCTTCCTCCTTGAAACAGGTATCTGAATCTCCCCGTTTCGTCGTTGATTTTTATAAACATCCCCCGGTAATCGCCGGGGTCTCCGTTACGCGCCAGGTTTTCCATCCGTGTAAGAATATCGGTGAGGGGCGTATGGCGGAAGTTCGCCACCGCCCCCTTCAGTTTATGTGACTCCTGCCGTATCATGTCCAAATCACCGGCGGTAACCGCCGCGTCAAGATCCCGCAGGTAGGAATCTATCCTGGTTTTCAAAAACCTTTCGATTATGGCCCTGAACCGCTCAGGGGGGATCCCCGCCTGGCGGGCGGCGCGCTCAAGGCTGTATTCGTCATCGGGTGTTTTCATCCATCGCTCCTTTTTTCGGTGACGGTTTTCCAATCCTGAGTATTGCCGAAACGTCCTCGTAGTCCATGAATTCGTTGTGTATCAGGAGGATGTCATTCTCCCTTTTTAGAAACGCCTCCGCCTCCGCCGGGCAGAAGTGGGAGCCGGTCTGCTTCTCAATGTAGTCTAACGCCCGATCCAGTGCCCACGGCTCTTTATAGGTCCGCCTGCTCGTGAGGGCGTCGAACACGTCCGCCACCGCCACTATCCTTCCGAAGGGGTGAATGTCGTTTCCCTCGAGTCCGTAGGGATAGCCGGTGCCGTCATACCTCTCGTGGTGGGTCAGGGCGATTCTGGCGCCGGCCTGGAGGTATTTGCTCTCATGGTTTTTCATGATTTCATACCCGATAATGGTATGGTTTTTAATAACATCGAATTCACCTGCGGTCAGGCGGCCCGGTTTCAAAAGAATGGCGTCGCTGATACCGAATTTCCCCACGTCGTGGAGCTTGCTCGAGTGAAATATCAGGTCCAGGGTTTCTTCATCCTTTCCGATCTCCTCCGCGATAAGGCGAGAGTAGTGCGCGACGCGAAATATATGGTTGGCTGTTTCCGGGTCCTTGTATTCCGCCGCCTTGCCGAGGATGTCCAGGGTCTCGTATTCGCGGTCCTGGATCAACGATGTCGCCAGCTCGATCTCCCTCTGGAGATGAAGGGCCCGGTCTTTCAACAACAGCTGGGATTTTCTCAGGCTGACCAGGTTCTTAATCCTGGCCATGAAATCAGGGGCCTCGATCGGCTTGGTGAGAAACTCGGTCGCCCCGGCTTCCAGGGCCCTCAGCTTCAGCTCGTTGTCGCTGCCGATCGCGGTTATCATCACTATCGGGATATTTTCGTGAAACCGCCTGATATGCTCGATAAAATCGATGCCGTTCATTCCGGGCATCAGGTAATCGATAAAGGCGATATCAACGGCGTTGTCCCTGACGTATTCGGCAGCCTCAAGGGGGTCCTGGAAACTTTTCGTCTCCAGGCCGAGCTGTCCGGCCAGGTCCTCAATGATTATGAGATTGAGTTCTTCGTCGTCAACCGAGATGGATTGTATTTTTTTCATGGTCCCATTCCTGGATTAGTATGGTTATGGTTATCAAGAGTTCTTTCAGTTCTTTGACCTTATTAAAGAAGTATGACGCTCCCGCCTCAATGGCCTTCTTCCTGAACTGATCTTCATGGTGATCAGAAAAAACAACGATCAGTAATTTTGGATAACAGGAACGAGCTTGTTCAATAACCCGGAACCCGTCTCCGTCGCTGAATTTCAGTTCCGTGATGAGAATGTCGGGTTCCGCTTTTCGTAAAATTCGCGTTGTTTCCGACACGGTTTCAGCAAGGCCTGCGATCTCGGCAGCGTTGATGCTTTGCAATATGAAGGCCGTCCTTTCACTAATTAAACGGGACTCGTCTGCGATCAGGATTTTCATCAGTCAATCTACCGTATCCTTTGTACGGTCTAAACATACTGATTTACGTTTTTTTCGCCAATAGGAGCGAATGCAAATATCAGCCTTAATTAGTTTTTTTCTTCTGTCGAATTATTACGACAGGGGGATGGTGGAAACGTTGATTACATGGCGGGGATCAATCTATGAGATTGTTGTCACGGGCGTACTGGGCGAGTTCTATATTGTTCTTTAGATTGAGTTTGTCCAGGATGCGCCGCCTGTAGGTGCTTATGGTGCTCACGCTCAGGAAAAGCTCCTTCGCGATGTCATTTACGGTTCTGCCGACCGCCAGTTCGCTGAGTATCTGGAGTTCCCGGTCAGAGAGCTCTTCAAAGGAGAGTTTTTCGTGGTCGGTCCCTATCTGCTCGACGAGCTTTTCCGCGAAGCGGGAGCTGACGTATTTCCCGCCGTCGATGATTTTCCGCACGGCGGTGACCAGCTCTTTTGGAGCGGAACGTTTCGTCACGTAACCGGAGGCCCCGGCCCGGAAGGAACGGGTCGCGTACTGCTCCTCCGGGTGCATGCTCAATATGAGAACCGGTACCTGGATCTTTTCGCTCTTTATCTGTTTCAGGATTTCCAGGCCGTTCCGGTCGGGGAGGGTGATATCGAGAAGAATAATGTCGTATTGATTTTTTCTCACTTTTTCGATGAGTTCCTGGCCGGTTTCCACGTCGTCAATGACCTCCATGTCGTCCTGGGCGGCAAGGATCTGCTTCAGTCCCTCCCTCACGATGGCGTGATCGTCTGCGATAATTATCCTTTTTTTTCTGATCATGTACAACTTCCCTCGTTTCGTGTTATTGCTGAAGATCGATGAAAACCTCGACCCTCGTCCCCCGCCCCGGTTTACCGGTGATGGTTATTTCGCCCCCCATTGAATTGACCCGCTCTTTCATACCGATGATACCGAAAGACTTCCTGTCGTTGAGCTGCTCATCCGTGATGCCAGTGCCGTTATCTGAAATGGTTAGTTTAAGGTGTCCGGCCGTTTTGACAAGTTCGACCTCCGCGTCGGAAGCCCTGGAATGCCGGACAAGGTTTGTCAGGGATTCCTGGACGATGCGGTAAATTGACAGGGATTTCTTTTCCTCGATTTCAATATCGTCAAGATCTCGGGAAAAGGAACAGGAGATGCCGCTTTTCTTCTCGGTTTCGTTAATGTACCATTCAATGGCGGGAATGAGGCCGAGCTCGTCGAGGATGCTCGGCCTCAGCTCGTACGAAATTCTCCAGATGTTGTCGATTATGGTGTCGATGAGCCCGAGCATCGAATCTGTCTTTTCCCTGAGGGGGCCCTCGTCAGGGAGATTCTCGGCGAGCCAGTTCATGTCGATGTTAAGGGCGGTCATGAGCTGCCCCAGTTCGTCGTGGATTTCCCGGGCTATGGCGACCCGTTCGCCCTCGCGGATTGACTGGAGGTGCTCAGCCAGCTCCCGGAGTTCTGTCCTGGAATGCTCGAGTTCCGCGGTGCGCTCCTTCACGATGTCCTCGAGCTTTTCCTGGTATTTGCGCAGGGTCTCTTCGATTACACTCCGTTCGAGGACCTCCTTTTCGAGCAGCATGTTCGCATCCCGGAGCCGGGCCTCCATGGTGTGTTTATAAAGGGCAATCTCTATGGCGATGAGGAGTTCTTTCTCGTTGAAGGGCTTCAACAGGTATCCGAAGGGATTGGAAAGCTTTGAACGTTCGACCAGCGCTTCGTCCGAGTGGGCCGTGAGGAAAATGACCGGGATGTTGAGCCTGGCGTAGATTCTCCGCGCGGCCTCGATGCCGTCAAATTCCCCCGGAAGCTTGATGTCCATGAGGATGAGGTCGGGCTTCAGTTCTTCCGCCTTTTTGATTGCCGCCACCCCCGAGGTAACGGTCGCGCAGAAATTATATCCAGCCGAGAGTATGGTCTGTTTGATGTCCGCGGCTATAAAGGCGTCGTCCTCGACTATCATTATGAATGTTTTGTTTTCGTGGTTGCTCATGGGTCAGATCTGTTTCACGAAACCTGCTGTTTATTCAAGTGAAATCCCTTCCCGGGCTACATGCTGGTGGAATGACATAATCAAGAATCGTCATTTATAATAATAAACACGGAATATTAAAATGTCAAGATGAACACTGCTCCCGTCGCTTATAACTCGAAATCCTCGACCGGTGCGAGCTCCCTAAGCTCTCCATTTTCCAGGTGGTGAAGATCGCGGTGCCGGTTCACCGGTATCCCCTGGAAAAGGGCCTGGGTGATCTGGAGGGTGTCCCCGTGGGAAACGAGGAGGAGAGTACCCCCTGTTTCAGCGAATTCGCACTCGTTGATGAGTTCCCGGATCCGCCATACTACCTGGCCGGGCGACTCCACGCCGTATTCGGCATTATCCGGATTATCCGTATCCCCCTCCCATGCGAGGGAATAGTTCCCGTCGTCGGTCATGTCAAGATCGCCGAAGAATCGTTCCCTCAGGAGAGGGGTATAGGTGACGCGGGTGACGCCGGTTATGCCGCTTACAATTTCGGCGGTCTCCCTGGCGCGGAGAAAGTCCGAGGAGTAGATGGCGGTAATCTTCCCGGCCAGGGGGCTCTCCATGGCGGCAATCCGCACGGAATCCCTTCCCCGCTCCGTGAGTCCGTAACCGGTTGTCCCGAGTTCGGGGCTGCTCACGATGAGTCGCGCCTCATTGGCCTCGCTCTCCCCGTGGCGCATTATGCAGTAGCTGTTTTTCAGCATCGGAAAATCCTTTCTTTTGGGCAATTCAATCACCACAGAAAATGATTTGCAACCCGTTTTTTTCGTTGCAAGGGGGACAGGGAGATGCTACTATACTCTTTCACGCCGGGGAACCCGGAAGTGAAGGGAAGACGAATGAGTGAACAGAAGATAATTAATTTTGTCGGAAGGTCCGGGTCAGGAAAGACCGCCCTCATCGAAAAGCTGATAACCTACTACCGCGGCAAAGGGCTCGGGGTGGCGGTCATGAAGAGCCTTCAGCACGAGTTCGAAATGGACCATCCCGGCAAGGACACCTACCGCTACACCGGGGCCGGCGCGAACGCCAGCGCAATCACCAACGGTGAGCGCTTCGCCGTGATCGGCGACGTGGAGGAGGGGATGACCCCTCTGGACACGGCGCGTAAATTCCTGTCCGAATACGATATACTCATTATCGAGGGCTACAAGGAGAGCCCCATGGCCAAGATCGAGGTGATAGGCAAGACGTTTGAAAAGCCGCTTTTCGAGTCAGGGATCGATAATATCCGCTTTGTCATAACCGATGACGAGGTTGAGACCGATCTGCCCGTTTATGAACGAAATGATTTAAAGGGGATAGTCAGGGCCATAGAAGGCCTGGTTTTTGATGAACAGGGATGATCAGTCACGCCGTTTCAGGGTGATGCAGGTCTCGCCGGTATGGGGAGGTTTTTCCTTCACCGGGTGGTCTCCATCGTTCAGGACCAGGCGTTCCGGCGAGATAAAAAGGCAGATGGTGTAATCGGAACGGCGCCCCTGGTTCGGGTTCCCCAGCCAGGTAAGGGCGGTCCAGTTTCCCTCAGCGTCAACCGTTCCCCTCGGTTCCAGGTGCCAGATTACTTCGTTTTCGCACTGTTCCGCGATATAGAGGTTGACCCTTTCCGCCTTCTGCTTCTCGGAGAGTTTCTTGTAATTAGTGATAACGCCCTTCATCTTTATCGGGAGGGGATCATACACGACGTCGCCGTCGGAATGGCTGGTGACCTGAATTTCAATTGTCTTGTTCTTCTTGCAGCCGCTATGAACGGCGATAACAACCGCCGGCATGAGAATCATTGCAAACAGGCGCATCGTGATTATTTTGCTCATATGATTATTCCCCCTTTTATATGATACTATCAAAGGGGCCGCTCTAAGTCAAGGTAATTACCGGATCAAGATACTCCCCGGGTGGATCAAATCCAAGGAGGAGAAGGAGGGTCGCGGCCACGTTGCCGAGTCCCGGCTCATAGTCGAGCTCGGCCAGCCTGTATTCGTTATCGTAGTCCGGGTCGCAGAAGATAAAGGGGACCGGGTTCAGGGTGTGGGAGGTCTTCACGCTCGGCTTTCCGGTTTTTTCATTGATGAGTACCTTTCCGGTTTTTTTGTCGAATTCGTACATTTCCTCGAGGTTGCCGTGGTCGGCGGTAATGACCGCAATTCCCCGGGCCTCCCTGACGGCCTCGACGAGCCTGCCGACGCAGAGGTCAACGGTCTCCGCAGCGATGATTGCCGCGTCCATGAACCCGGTATGTCCCACCATATCGCCGTTGGCGAAATTGAGCCGTATAAAGGGGAACTCCCCCTTATGGATCTCATCGATGACCCGGTCGGTTATCTCAGCGGCTTTCATCCATGGGCGCAGGTTGAACTCGATCCGGTCGGAGGTAATTTCCACGTACTCCTCCCGCTCCCGGTCGAACTTTTCACTGTTGTTGCCGTTCCAGAAATAGGTGACATGACCGAATTTCTGGGTCTCCGAAATGGCCAGCTGTTTCAGGTTCGACGCGGCAAGGTATTCGCTCACCGTGTTTTCAATCTCGGGGGGCTGTACCAGGTAGTTCTTCGGTATTTTCAGATCGCCGTCGTATTCCATCATGCCGGCGTACGCCACGTCAGGGACACGTTCCCGGTCAAAGGCGGAAAAATCCTTCTCGTCGAATGCCCGGGATATCTCGATGGCCCGGTCTCCCCGGAAATTGAAAAAGAGGACCGAGTCCCCGTCTTCGATTGTTCCGATCGGCCTGCCGTTTTCGGTTATGGTAAAAGCCGGGACGTTCTGATCGCTCAGGTTCGGCTTCTCTTTCCGAAAGGTTTCCACCGCCTCCATGGCAGAGGGGAACTCCCTGGCCCTGCCGAGGACGTGGGCCTCCCAGCCCCGCTTCACGATGTCCCAGTCGGCCTCGTACCGGTCCATGGTGGTGAGCATCCTCCCGCCCCCGGAGGCGACGCGGTAGTCGAGATTGCCGTCGTTGTGCCTGCTCAGATGGTCTTCCAGCTGCTTTATGTATTTCGGGGAGGACGTCTCCGACACGTCCCGGCCGTCGAGGAGAATGTGGATCCGGACGGATTTGATCCCCTCGACGGCCGCCCGGTCTATCAGCTTCAGGAGATGGCCGATGTTGGAGTGGACGTTCCCGTCGGAGAGGAGCCCGATGAAGTGAAGGGTCGTTCCCTTGCCGGCCGGTTTATCGACCAGTTTTTTCCAGGTATCGGACTCGAAGGCCTTTCCCGAGTTGATGGCCCTGTTCACGAGCTTGGCCCCCTGGTCAAAGACACGCCCGGCCCCGAGGGCGTTGTGGCCCACCTCGGAGTTTCCCATGTCACCGTCCGTCGGGAGCCCGACTGCCGTGCCGTGGGCCTTGAGGGACGTGTACATGCATGACTCGAGGAGCCCGTCCAGTACAGGGGTGTTGCCGAGGCGAAAGGCGTTTCCCTCTTCCCTGTCCGAAAGCCCTATTCCGTCCATGATTATGAGCACCAGGGGGCCCCGACGTTGTATCCTGCCGTTTCTGTTCAATGCTTTCATGACAGCCTATTCGAGGAGAAAAGAATCGAGTCCTGACAGCTCCAGTACCCTGAGCACCGATTCATTCGGATTGATCAGGCTCAGGGTGCCTCCCTTTTCGGTAATTCTTTTCTTCAAGCGGATTATGGTGGCAATGCTGACTGAATCAATCTTGGATATGTTTTTCAGATCAAGGACGATATCCCGGTCGTTCCCGCTGATAAACTCGTTCAAATCGTTTTCAAGCTGCGAGATACTGCTGGAAAGCAGGTCGTTCCGAATAACGTAAATCCGTTCGTTGTCAGTATCCTGTATGTCGTATTTCATTATGTAACCCTTACAGAAAACAAGAATAGGTGCGGGGATATTTTAAGTATATTGCATGTGGTATCGCAATTCAAGTTATTTTTCAGGTATCACGGCGCAGTGCGTCCTGTTGTTTCCCTGTCCGGTCATCCCCCGCCTCAATTGACCGGGATTTCTACGTTGAGAATATTTCCGGCAGTATTCCAGGTTATCTTCCCGAACTGGCTGATAATGTAAATCCCCCGGCCCCGTATGCTCAGGGTGTCCCTCCTGTTCAGGCTTCTCTCGAACTTTCTGGCATTGAAGCCCCTGCCCTGGTCCTCTATCGAGATGATCATATTCCGGGAACTGGTTGTGACTTTCACGTGAACATTTTTTTCCGGGTCCCAGCTGTTGCCATGTTCCATGGCATTGGTAATGGCTTCGTCAAGGAGCAGGTAGAGCTCGTCTTTCGTTATGGATATGGGGATTCCAGAATTAACCACTGCTTCAGAGATGTGATCTACGGTAAACTTTCGGTTGTTTTTGTCTGAAGCGTAGTAGTGATCAAGGATGATTTTATTTTTTTCGGCTGTCATCAGCATTTCTGTATTAATGGCAGTCTCATCATATATTTTTATCTGATTTCAGGCACAGAGCGATATGATAAACTGTTTCCTGGAATTTTCGGTTGCAGAAACGCCCGATAAAGCCGGTTTTCAATCAGGCATTGCAGTACATACCGGTTTAATGCTGCTGCTAAACAATGTCGGGATGGGGAGATTCGAACTCCCGACTTCTTCGTCCCGAACGAAGCGCGCTACCTGACTGCGCTACATCCCGTATTACCCCTTGGGGCCGTGTAAAAAAACATTACATATCAGCCACAGGCGGATTATATTACAAGAACTATTTATGAAGATACTATATTTTCAATAAATATTTTTACTTGATAAAATTTTAGTGCAAACAGGATAATCCCCTCATATTGAGAAAAAATACTTGCATATTGTGCGGTCAGCCTGTAGTAATAAATTTCTTTCTTAAAGCTGACACACGCAGGATTGAGGTGTTTCATGGAAATAAACCACCGATTTGTTAAAAACAGGCTTGTTGTTGACATGAAAAAAAGCGATGGTTCCTTAATGACTGATGGTATTGACGATTTTATACAGGAGCTCATGTCACTGGCGGCCGAATCGGGCAACCAGGTTGCCATAAACATGTCGGAGGTCGCCTATCTGAACAGTTCGGGGCTCGGGGAACTTATCATGGTGAAAGACAGGCTCACTGACGAGGGGATTTCACTTGTCTTAATCAGCGTTACGAACAAGGTCATTTCCCTCCTGACCATGGTGGGGGTGGACCAGTTTTTCTCCATAATTGACAGTGAATCGGATCTCTAACAGGTACAGGTATGTCTGAGCGTAAAAAAACAGTATCTTCTTATATCTATAATTCCCGTGTTGAGCGGCGATCCAACATATTTCTCGAGAATATCATCCGTTTCCTGTTCAGGAAGGTGAATTTCGACATCGAGAGCATAAACCACCTCCAGGAGGCCTCGAAGAAGGGGAGGGTGGTGTATGTATCGTTCCAGAGTTCATTTACCACCCTCATCATCCTGGTCAACCTACTCAGGCGGAACCGGTTCCCGATACCGGTCATGGCCCTCGATTTCACCCCGTACCTCTTCCAGGCGGTTTCATCGGCCCTGAAACGGTTCTTCAGATCGATAAAACGGGCCGCCTCGAAGGAGAAGTTCGAGCAGGTCGGGGATATCGATTTTATACAAGAGACCGTCAGAGAGGGGAATTCAATTATCCTTTCCCTTCTTTCGAGGAAGCTCTTCAAGAAAAGGTTCCTCGATATCAAATCCGATTCCCTCCAGTACCTGGTGGAACTTCAGCAGGAGATGGACGAACCGATAATAATCTGCCCCCACATACTCTTCTGGAACCGGAACCCGGACCGTACGAAAATGATAATCACCCCCCGTTCAACCAGGGACCGGGGCCTCATCGCCGGCCTTCTCACCAGGATGCGGAGCAGCACGCTCCCATTAATGAAGATTGCCACCCCGATAAATCTCAGGGACGAGATAAACAGGTCGCCCAGCGACGATTCCCGGCATATTGCCCGAAACGTGAGGAACATGCTTCTCGAACAGTATTCCCATGAGAAGAGGACTGTTCTCGGTCCGGTAATAAAGTCATCCCAGGAGATGATAGAACGTGTTCTCTACCACCGAAACGTCCTGGAAACCGTATCGGAGATGGCGAAGAACAAGAAATACTCCGAGAGAAAGCTCAGGAAAATGGCCTTTAAGTATTACCGCGAGATCGCGGCCAACTTTTCGATATTCTACATCAAGTATTTTGAAAAGACCTTTGATTACGTGATGAACAGGATCTTCGATGGCATCGAGTACAACCAGGACGATTTCAGGATGATTCGGGAGGCCGCCCAGAAGGGGCCCCTCATCCTCATGCCGAGCCACAAGAGTCATATGGACTACCTGATCCTTTCCAAGATATTTTTTCGCAACAACCTGATCCCGCCTCACATACTCGCGGGGGCGAATCTCACCTTCTGGCCCATGGGCAAGATATTCCGCAAATCAGGGGCGTTTTTCATGAGACGATCCTTCAAGGGGCTGGATCTCTACGCCGCCGTGTTTCGACAGTACGTCAAGACCCTAATCAACGAGGGGTACAGCATCGAGTTCTTTATCGAGGGGGGAAGGACCCGGACCGGCCGGATTGTCCATCCGAAGATGGGGATGCTGAAGTACCTTATCGAGGCAGTGGAGGAGGGATACCATACCGAGATGGTTTTTATTCCCCTGTCGATAAATTACGACCGCATCGTCGAGGAGACCGCCTACTTCAGGGAACTCCGGGGCAAGGAAAAGAAAGAGGAGACCACCTCCGGGTTTTTTAAAAGTCGAAAGCTTTTGAAGAAGAGCTACGGCAAGGTGTACCTCGCCTTTAACGAGCCGGTTCTCTACAGCGAACTGAAAAAGAAGTACGCCAAAACCGATGAGATTACTATTGAGATAGGGTATGATCTCATCAGGAGGATTAACGAGGTGGTGCAGGTGACCCCGGTGGCCCTGACCACGACCGCCATCCTCGCCTCCTCGGGCAAGGGCTTTTCCCGGGACGTCATCAACGAGACCATGATGCTCCTGTTTGACTACCTTGATTTCAACAACATTCCGATGTCCCGTTCCCTGAAACCGGGGAAGGAGTACAGCGACATTATAGATTACGTTCTCGAAACCTATGAAGATGACCATATCATCAGGAAGCTGGAAGAGGGGGGTGAAGAGGAGGCCGATGTCCTCACCGGTATCTACGCCCTCGCGGACGACAACCGGGCCCGGATAAACTTTTACAAGAACAGCATTATCCAGCATTTTCTGCCGGTGTCGTTCATATCACTGGTACTCCTCTGCAGCAGCGGCGATGAGTGCCCGTTTTCTGAAATTGAAGAAGAGTATGAATACATCAAACGGCTCTTCTCAAAGGAATTCATCTACCCGGAACATATGAACGATACGGCAAAAACCGTTGAGAACAATCTCGAGTTTCTTTCCAGGGAAGGCGCTCTTACGGTTGATGAAAAAATCGTCTCGCTCAATGCCGGCGGTGAGAAGATGCTCAGGACCTTCTCCCGGCTGATCCAGGAGTACCTGGAGTCGTACCTGGTGGTCCTGACCTCGTTTAGCGACGTGCAGAAAAAGCTCCACAAGCGGGACCTGATCCACGAGATTCGGAAGCACGGCATCCAGATGTACCACCTGGGTGAGATACGGCTCTCCGAGTCCCTCTCGTCCCCGAACTATACCACCGGGCTAACCCGGTTCGCCGGGTTCGGTCTGATAGAGGAAACCCCCGGGGGGAAGCGGATTGTTGACGTCACCATAAAAGATCTCAAGGGGGCTGAAGAGATCCGTCAGAAAGTCAAGGGGTACCTCGCGAAGGTTCAGTAGAAGCAAGCCGCCCCGCGGCCCCCGGCGCAGGGCGGGTTCACAATTGCCGAATCCGGGGGCCGCGGGGTGACCGCAGTATAAAGTGACCCCGGCCGCGGCGGCCGGGGTTTGTCATGTTCAAAGCCGGTATTTTTCCCGGCCGCCGCGGCCGGGAAGCCCGATTGTGTTAAAACGAAATGTTCTTCTTTCCCTTCCTGACCTTTTTCCGGTCCAGGGGTGACGCGTCCCAGGAGGGTTCCAGCACCAGCATGGCCTCGTCGTAGGAAATCTCCTCCGGGTTGTAGACCTTGGACC
>CAZEPS010000099.1:7250-14618 GCA_964514165.1 uncultured Leptospirales bacterium | reverse complement strand
TTCATATGAAGGTTTTTCTTTATTTTCAGACGAAATGTACACATAAGCTATACGAACGGAAGGCTATATTTATGGGAACCTCTATTAATAAAACAAGAGGTTCCCTTTTGGGTACGTATTTTGGTTTAAATCGGTTTTATCCCTTTTAAATTATGAATAAAACCGATTTATAGAGGTACCCTTATTTGATTTATTTTCATTTATTCATTTTTTGTGGGTTGTGGTGAAATACATCCATGTATTTCACCAACATATAGCTATATCCCCCACCACCTTCACATAACTCGGCATAAGCGGCTCCGGGGCTCCCTTCGACTTCGCTCAGGATGAGCCCCTTCGCTGACGACTTGCAATCATCTCTAAAAGCAAAATATCCTTGATAAAAATACAAGGTATGATACAATCACACTGTTTCTGCGCAAGCCGCGCTTATGCCGGGAGCGTTGTGCGACTAATGCGAATAGCAGGGTTCATTATAATGCGGCCTCAGATGGAAGTGAAGATCTTTTCTTTCAAATACCTGATAAATCACTCAGGCTATATGATCCTGAAAAGGATCCAAAACCAATATTTAATGGATGAAAGAGAAAATGAGACTGATGATTTTAATGAAAATGAAATTGAAAAAAAGAATTTGCCTGCGAAAATGATTTAAAGAACTTTCTCTCAAAAAATTTTAAAATAATTGAGGAAGGATTATCTTTAGGGGACTTCTAAAAACTATGTTTTTGAAGTCCCCTTGTGTGCACAAAGTCTGATAAAACCAGTATTTACAATTATAATGATAATTATAAATACTGGTTTTTAGATGTGCCCTTTATATGAATATGAAGGTCACCTCCAGAAAAAAGACTTTAGAAAAATTATATGATACAGTCGATAATCTATATTTGAACTCATGAACCCCCGCGACCACACCCTCCGCCACGCCGCCTTTTCCTGGCTCCAGGAACAGGTTGCCGTTCACGGCGACGTGCTCCCCCGGGAACTTCTCACCGAGGGGTTTTATCACAACGGTGAGCGCGTTACCTTTCTCGGCCCCCAGGGGATCTGGAAGCCGAGGGTCTTTGAGCTGCCCCTCTCCATTACCACGGTCATTTCCGGCCCCTACAGGGACAGCTTTTCCCATGACGGGTATCTTCTATATAAATACCGGGGAACTGATCCGAACCACCGGGACAATGTCGGCCTCAGGGAGGCGATGAAACGGCAGGTTCCCCTTATCTATTTCAATAATGTCGTAAAGGGCAAGTATCATGCCATTTGGCCGGTCTTCATTGTGGGCGACGACCCGGCGAACCTGACCTTTACCGTGGCCGCTGACGATGAGAAGTACATACACGCGATAGAAGACGATGCCCGGCTGACGGTCCATGACAGCGCCGTCGAGCAGGCCCGGCGGTCCTATGTTACCGCCACCGTTCGGCAGCGGCTCCACCAGCGGAGTTTCCGAGAACGGGTCCTGTCCGCCTACCGGGAGCAGTGCGCCCTCTGCCGGCTGAAGCACCGGGAGCTCCTCGACGCGGCCCATATAATTCCTGACGGCGACCCTGAAGGGGAGCCGGTGGTGACCAACGGACTCTCCCTCTGCAAACTCCACCACGCCGCCTTTGACAGCCTCTTCCTCGCGGTCAACCCCGATTACGTCATAGAAATACGCCGGGACATTCTCGACGAGACCGACGGCCCCATGCTCCTTCATGGTCTTCAGGGGCTCCACGAGACAAAAATACTCCTCCCCGGTGACGCGAAGCTAAGCCCTGACCGGTAACTTCTTGAAAGGCGGTATGACCGGTTCAAGAGGGCGGGGTAGATTATATCATAAAAAACTTGCATAAATAGTAGCGAGAAGAGGACTCTCCATTAATATATGTATGATCACAACCTTCAGGACATGTTGTCTATTGAAGCCAGGCAAATCGATCTCCTTTTTAAGATTTAGATAAAATCTGTTGACGAACATAAAAACAGTTGTTATCTATATCAAAATGCAGCATATAGCAGCTAAATGAAGGATCACCCCATGGATAAATCCCTGTTTGATAAAGCGATGGCGCTGCCGCCCAATGAGCGGGTAGCCTTTGCCGAATTGATCCTGGAGAGCATTGAACATGAAGAGAAGGACGTTCGGGACGCCTGGATTTTGGAGTTTTTTAAATGAAAAAAATTTCCATGAAAAAACACATTGGAAAAGACGGAATGCTCAATATAAGCATTCCAACGGATGAGAAAGAAACTGATGTCGATATCGTGTTAATCATTGAGTCCAGAAAAGGGAAAGACGCCTGGGGGGACTTTTTTAATGAGACCTACGGCGCGTTCAGGGATAACAAATTAACCCGACTCGATCAGGGGGCCTATCCGAAAAGGGATGAGCTTTCATGAAATTCTTGCTCGATACAAATGTCTGCATCCAGTACCTGAACGCTGATTCTAAAAATATAATTAAGAACCTGAAAATCCATTCCCCTGAAGATATAGTACTCTGCTCTGTCGTTAAATCAGAACTGTTAACCGGAGCCTATAAAAGTAACGTATCAGAAAAGGTACTCGAAAAGTTGCAGTATTTCTTTGATAAGTTCAACAGTCTGAGCTTTGACGATATAGCTGCAGTTGAATACGGTAAAATCAGGGCTGCATTAGAGAAATCCGGTATAATTATTGGACCGTATGATTTACAGATAGCTTCAATAGCGATTGCTCATGATTTAATATTGATAACGCACAACACGAAAGAATTTGCCCGTATAACTGGACTGAAAATAGAAGACTGGGAATAGAAATTGTATAATATATCAGAACAGACTAAGTATCAATGAAACGAAGGAGCACTCCATGGATAAATCCCTTTTTGATAAAGCGATGGCGTTGCCGCCCAATGAGCGGGTAGCCTTTGCCGAATTGATCCTGGAGAGCATTGAACACGAAGAGAAGGACGTTCGGGACGCCTGGATTGCAGAAGTGCGGGACCGGATGAAGGCGGTTAAGGAAGGGAAATCGAAGCTGGTTGATTTTGAGGCCTGTCTGCGTGAAGGTTGAAATCCATGAACTGACACAAAAGGAATTCGATGATGCCGTTGTATGGTATGAGATGCAAAATGCAGGTCTTGGAAATCGTTTCAAGAAGACCGTAATAGAACAGATTAAAAGAATAAAGAAAAATCCGACATGGTTCCTTGTTGAAGATGGACCGATTTATAAGGTATATATCCCCAAGTTCCCCTATAAAATACTTGATACAGTAGAAGAACAGAGAATCATTATTGGGGGTATAGCCCACTTACATAGAAAACCCTGGTATTGGCAAACCAGAATGAAATAGCGGTACGACCGGTTTAAAAGGGCAGTGTAGTTCTCCCATGGACCCCCTCACACAAAAATTCTACTCCTCCCGTGTCAAAGAAACCACCGATCTGTATAAAACACTTAAAGGCGAAGGCGTCAGTAAATATTTTACCGAAGCCTTTGCCCCCGGCTCAAGGATACTGGACATCGGCTCCGGGGGCGGGCGGGACCTCTTTAAGCTTATAAACATGGGGTATGACGCGTACGGTGTTGATGCCTCGCCGGATATGGTCAAGGCTTCGGTGAATGACTACCCGGTACTGGAAGGGAGGGTCAGAGCTGGAGAAATACCCGCTGAAACCCTTTTCTTCAGCGGGGGCTTTGACGGAATTCTCTGTTCGGCACTGTTCATGCACATCCCGGACGAGCTCTGCTTTGACGCCGCTTTTTCTGTCCGCAGCCACCTGAAAGAGATGGGGAGGCTCCTGGTTTCTTTTCCCCTGGAGCGGCCTGACGTCGATGCCGAAGGCCGCCTTCCGGACGGCAGGCTCTTCCTGATCCGCCCTTCCGGGTACTACACCCTCCTGTTTGAGAGGCTCGGGTTCAGAAAAATTTCGTACTGCGAAGAGGACGACAGCCTGGGACGTCAGGGCATACGGTGGGGGGTGCTGATCTGCGAACTGGAGTCTGAGCGGGGCACCAGGTCCATCGATAAGATAGAGAGCGTCCTGAACCGGGACAGGAAAACCGCCACCTATAAGCTCGCCCTCTTCAGGGCCCTGGCGGACATCGCGGCTGCACAGTACAATTCCGTGACATGGTACGGCAATGGCATGGTCGGTGTTCCAGTTAACCTGATTACTGAAAAGTGGCTGGTTTACTACTGGAACATTTTTGAAAGCGAAGAGTTTATTCCCCAGATTAACGGAGAGAACCCTGGGAGCATAAAACCGGTAAAATTCAGAAAATCTCTTACCGGACTCATCGAACAGTATCGATCTCAAGGGGGATTGAATTTTTTCTTTGGATCCCTGTTGAATGACACGGAAATATACAGGGACAGTACAGTCAGGAAGGTTTTTAAGGATATTTCCGAGACGATTATAAAAGGGCCGGTTGCCTATTCAGGGGGCTCCCTGGAGGATGGAGCTATCTTTACCTTTGATTCTACCGACAGGAATATCCTGGTTCCTTCTGACATATGGAAAGAATTCTGCCTCATGCATCACTGGATCCATGACGCCCTGATACTCCGGTGGGGAGAGCTCACAGAACAGATGTCAAAAGGAGAAATACCGTCTTCCAGGGTTATTGAACTCCTTCTTAAAAGGCCTGTATCGGACCGTGATACAATCGAGCCCAGGATTATCTATGAAAAAATGGAATCCCTTGAGTGCGTCTGGACCGGGGTTCGTCTTGATAAAAAATTTGATGTTGATCACGTCATACCATTTTCCCTCTGGCACAACAACGACCTCTGGAATCTTCTCCCTGCCCATCCAAAGGTAAACAACCAGAAGAGAGACAAACTACCTGAGAGGACCCTGGTACTGAAAAGAAAAGACAGCGTACTATACTACTGGACAGTTCTGAGCGAATCACTGCCTCAGCGATTCATAACTGAAACATCAAAATTCACCGGCAAATCAATGAAGAGCAACTGGGAACTTCCTCTTTTTAATGCCCTTGTTGAAGCGGTGGAGATAACCGCCATGCAGCGCGGTGTAGAGCGTTGGAATATTTCGTGATATTCCTGAAAAAAAACTTTTGGAAAATATTAAAAATGCCCCGCCTCCACCCGGCCACCATCTCCCACCTCGGCAACGAGTTCAACGCCGGGAAGACGGTCTTTGAAAAGCTCAGGGCCCTGGACGGCTCGTACCAGAGAAAGTCGTCAATGCGGCCGCCAGTTTCAATCAGAAAACCCACAACCTGTTAAATCGGAACGGAAGCCGATTTGCTCGGATGCGGCCGAAGAGCGACAAGGCTGACGAGGGAAACCCCTGTTAGGCGCATTCGGTTTTCCGAGGAAGCCGGGGACGTCGCCCTGAGGCCGCAGGATAAAGTTTCATATAATGAAAGTCCAGGCTCCGCGCAGCGGCGCCCTTTTCTTTGGTTCGTTTCTTTTGGGCGAGCAAAAGAAATGAACCAAAAAACCCCCCACCGCGGTCTGCGGCGTTGAGCGCCGGGGCGGGTAGAAACCCAGGTACATGAATGATATTTATATATAATTCTTGACTTAATACTATAGTATTGTTTATTATTATTGATATAAAATTATACCGGTAAGAGATTTACAGTGACCTTTCCCGAACAATATAAGCAGGACATGGAAACCATCATATCTGTTCTCAGGGAAGAAGGATGTAATGAGATATATATTTTCGGGTCCCTGGCGGACGGTAATGCTCCTCATCCTGAAACAGACATTGATATTGCCGTAAAGGGCCTGCCGGGCAACAGGTTTTTTGAAGTATACGGCCGGCTTCTCGCATTAACCACACACACAATTGATCTTGTCGATATGGACCGGGAAACCCCCTTCACCCGGACCCTCCAGGAAAAGGGAAATCTGGTCCGTGTTTCCTGATACTGTTAAAGAAAAAATTAATGTTGAAATTGAGTCACTAAGGCAGGAACTGAATACTGTCCGAAGTCTGTTTGATAAACTGAAAAATGATATTCCTGATTCTATCGAAATCCGGGCTGCAGCCAGCACAATCCATGCATTTTATAACGGTGTTGAGAGAATATTCTCAATTATCGCTCGTGACATTGACAATAAACTGCCTTCAGGTGAACGGTGGCATATGACTCTTCTCACAACCATGTGTGTCCAGAATGATTATAGAGAGCCGGTTATCAGTGAGAATACAAAGGAGTCTCTCGAGAAATACCTCGCTTTCAGGCATTACTTCAGGCACTCGTATGGATTTGTACTGGAGTGGGAACAGTTGAAACCCCTTAGTGATGATTTGCATAGTACCTTTCAAAAATTGTTAGATGAGATAGTATCGCATTGTTAATATATCATTATGATATCAAAGAATATGTTCTATCCCCATGCCCCGCCACCACCCGGCCACCATCTCCCACCTCGGCAACGAGTTCAACGCCGGGAAGACGGTCTTTGAAAAGCTCAGGGCCCTGGACGGCTCGTACCAGAGAAAGTCGTCAATGCGGCCGCCAGTTTCAATCAGAAAACCCACAACCTGTTAAATCGGAACGGAAGCCGATTTGCTCGGATGCGGCCGAAGAGCGACAAGGCTGACGAGGGAAACCCCTGTTAGGCGCATTCGGTTTTCCGAGGAAGCCGGGGACGTCGCCCTGAGGCCGCAGGATAAAGTTTCATACTCGAGGTGAAGGGGGGCGAGATACGGTTTGACGGCAGAAGGTGAACATCCCGGGACCGGGACATAAAGATGCATGGGGTTATGTAGATGAAAAAAATTAATTGAATAATATGATACGGTAGTATATTTTAGAATAAATGAGGTTTCAATATGCAGACATATACAGCAGTCATTGAATACTGTAAGGATACCGGGCTATATGTAGGTTATGTACCGGGATTTCAGGGCGCTCATTCACAGGGGGAAACCCTTGAGGAGTTGAATAAAAACCTGAAAGAAGTAATCGAAATGATTCTGGAGGATGGGGCCCCCCATCTGGAGAGTGAATTTATCGGAACTCAGACCGTTACGGTTTAATATATACATGGGAAATATTCCGGTATTAAAAACTCAGGAAGTTATCAAAATATTAACAAATCTTGGGTTTAAAGAAGTACGTCAGAAAGGCTCTCATAAACAATTCAGGCATGCTGATGGAAGATTCACCACTGTTCCTTTTCATAAGGGAAGGGATATCTCGCCAGTTCTTTTACGACAGATTTCTAAAGATATTGGTGTAGCGATAGATGAATTTCTAAAATTCAAATAAATCCAGCCCTTAAAATAATTCACCATACTAATGTATTTATTAACCACTGCGAATGCAGAAATGAATATTTAACAAGATTAAGTCGTAAAACCGTCCGGCGAAGCCGGACACAAATACGGCCGCATGTCTGAGTCTGACCCA
>CAZEPS010000099.1:0-7240 GCA_964514165.1 uncultured Leptospirales bacterium | reverse complement strand
ATTGTGTGGTCAGGCGAGTTCGGCCGTGAGCCCCTCGCGGCGTTTGAGCGAGCAGCACGGGGGTGCAGGGGGTGTTTGCTGCGGAACACCCCCTGCAAATGCCTTACACTCTCAGTGTAGATACCCCCATGCACCAGGCGGTGCAAATTTTACTCTTTCTTTTTGAGCTAACAAGAAAGCGCCATAATTGCTCGACCATGCCTCCATGGTCACCCCCGCTGCGGTCGGCTTCATCATCCCCCCTGCGCCGGACAGCGCGGTAAAAAATCCGCAATGCAGCGCGGTGTTGAACGGTGGGGAGGGTAGTATGTAATCAGTACATCTCACCCGCCTTCGCCAGCTCCTCCTTTACGAGCTCCTTCAGCTCCTTCGGCTCAAGCACCAGGGCGTCCTTTCCCCAGGACAGAACCCACCGCTTTACCTCGAACAGAGAGGCGGCCGGGAACTCGAGCACGCACCCGCCGCCGGGCTCGTCGGTGATCTCCTGGCCGGCGTGCCAGGTCCGCTCCCGCACGTAGGGGGCCTGGTCCGGGGAGAATTTCACCCGCACCTGTAAGTTCCGGTTCTCGGACATGATCCCGTAATGGGACCCGATAAACTCGTCAATGAGAAAACTGTCGGGCACCGTGAACCGTTCAACGCCCACGGCCGCCTTCTCGATGCGGGACATGGCGAACCGGAGCACCTTTTGCCGCCGGTGGTCGTGGCCGATGAGGTACCACTCCCCCCGGTAGTGGACCAGGTGGTACGGGTCCACGTCCCGGTCCGTGGCGCATGTCTCCCCGGCCTTGCGGTGAGTGATGCTCAGGCGCCGCTGCTCCTGCAGGGCCCGGGCCGCGGTCTCCCACACTTTCGGATCCACCTCGGTGAAGCTCTCGGTCGCGAAGCTGATCCGGTCGTCGAGCCACGACGCCCTGACCGTGACCGTCTCGGGCAGGTACCGGGTCATCCGGTCGAATATCTCCCTGAGCCGTTCGTACAGGGGGGTTCCGGCGTACCGCCCCACCGCCTTCTCGGCCACGCACACGGCGAAGAGGTCCCGCTCGGTCAGGTCGATGAGGGGGAGGTGAAAGGCCTCCTCGGTGTAGAAGTACCCTTTTTTGACCTGGTCATACTCGATGGGGGCGTCCATCTGTTCCCGCATGTACTCGATGTCCCGTTGGATGGTGCGGGAAGAGACCTCGTACTCCCGGGCAAGCCTGGTCGAGCTCGGGTATTTCCGGGACCGGAGCTCCCGGTCGATGAAGAGTATCCGCGCCAGCTGGAGTCTCGACTGTGCCATTATCCTCCTCCTTTAAAAAAGGCGACATTCTGTGTCGCGGGTCCTGTGTTATATTAATAGTGCGAGATGGCAAGAATTATTTAATTCATAGTATTTTCAGGAGGGATAATGGGCAAATCCGAGCCGTGGATTGTTATCATGCGGTATGTGGTTCCTTATAAGTTGAAAGATGACTCCGACCACCAGGGGTCGGAAAAGGAGATCGAGGACACTTGCAACAAGAAATTCAGTTCATTTATCTTCAGGATGTTCTGGGAACCGTCAAAAGAAACACAATATTTCTACACCCGCAATAACGAGGGAGGTAAGGTGGTTGTTTCCCAGGAGGTTATTATCAAACCCCTGGGATATATCGTTGCAGTGACCTGGCTGCTGCTAAGGATAAATACCAGGCCACGGGATGAAAATCCAACCGGGAATTGATACTGTGATAGATTACAGCTGTTTTTCATCGGTCCTTTTATGGCGGATTCTGGAGAATCCGGAGAAAGGCATACGGTACGGCCGGCAATACTGACAGGGGGGTATGATGATGACCTGGAACTTCAGGATAGTGAAGAAAATCTTCGACGGCGAGACCCTCTACGAGGTCCACGAGGTTTACTATGACGAGAACGGCGCTGTCGAATCGTGGACAGAAGAGGCGGTCCATCCCATGGGCGTCTCGACCTCTGAGTTGAAGGCCGACATCGAGCATTTCCTCCAGGCCTTCAGGCATCCGGTGCTGGCCCTGGCGGAGACAGGCGGTGAAGAGAAACTGGTCGAGGAATCCCTGGACATGGACGTCAATACCGGCCATTACTTCGAGGTCCTGGACAGAATGTTTGTCGCTCAGGACTTTTTCGCGAGTTACGTGGCGTCCCACCCGGTCATCAGGAAGGAGCCTGGATTGAAGAAGATAGCCGATTCCGTTTCCGAACAGCTCGGCGCGCTCTACCAGGCCTGCGGACAGCTCTATTCCGAAACCGGCGAATGACCGCGGCAATACGCCGATGTTGCGGCGTTAACCGCACTCTATAAAAAGGAGGCATCCCCATGATACCGAAACTTCTGAACCAGATTTTCGTGGACGGACTCCCCCTGGAGCTCTGGCTCATGGAGAACCACTACTGGTACATTATCGTGAGGTGTGGACTGGTGACCCTGTTCATGAGCTGGGTCAACGTTATCCTTCTGTCTCTCCTGGTGTGGCACTTTTATTTCCGCGGTGAGACCAGCAGGGAGGATAGGGAGTTCGTGAAAGAAAAATTTCGCGAGAAGCGGGACGGGGTGCTGAGATTTTTTACGGTAAAACATACTATATAATGTTAATATAATTCCTCTGCCGCCGAAGGCGGCGAAGGAATTATATAGCCAATTTTTATAAAAATGTACATCTATACTGCAATAGCTGAGTAGATACATTCTTTTTATAAAATAACCTTGACAAACATAACACTGTTATGTTTGAATCCTTATTGATAATGAAGAAAGCGGAAACAGATCCGTCCCCTTAAATCATCAAAAAGGACAATACCATGGCTGACTATGACGCGATTGTTATCGGCGCAGGCAACGGGGGGCTCACCGCTGCCGTGTCACTTGCGAAGGCCGGAATCAAGACCCTCATGCTCGAGCGGCACAATATACCCGGGGGGAGCGCCACGAGCTTCATGCGGGGGCGCTTCGAGTTTGAGGTGGCCCTGCACCAGCTCAGCGGGGTGGGCACGAAGGAGTTTCCCGGCCCCCTGATGCGCTTAATTGAAGATCTCGGCATCGCCGATGACATCGAACTGGTCCGTATGGAGAACCTCTACCGGGTGGTATTCCCCGGCAGGATGGACCTGACCCTGAAGGCCGACAGGGCCGCGTCCGTCGAGACCCTGAAGCGGCATTTCCCGAAAGAGACTGACGGCATCGAGAAGCTCTACGACCTGATATACGAGTTCTGCTCTCAGTGGGTCGGGGTAGCCTTTATGCGCGACCCCGAGGCGTCTCCGGAAAAATATCCCGTGTATTTCAAGTACGCCCTGCGATCGATGCAGGAGGTGATGGACGAATACATATCCGACCCGATGCTCCAGTCGGCCCTGGGCATCTACTGGTCCTACGTGGGCATGCCGCCGCGGCAGCTCACCTTCATGGATTTCGCCGTGGTGCTCTGGGCCTACACGGAATTCAAGCCGTGGCACCTTAAGGGCGGGTCCCAGGCCCTGTCGAACTCCCTCCTGAACGCCTTTCTCGAAGCGGGGGGCACGGTGCGCTTCAACTGCGGGGCGGATAAAATTCTCGTCAGAAACAAAAGCGTCGCCGGGGTGGTCACGGAATACGGGGAGGAGATTTCCGCGAAGCGGATAGTCTCCAACGCCGGGGTGCAGAAGACCTACGTTGACCTCATCGACCCGGACGAGGTGCCTGATTCCCGCCTCAGGGAAATCGGGGCCCGGTCGGTGAGCGTTTCGGCCGTGACTGTGTTTCTCGGCTTCGACCGGGAACCTGCCGACCTCGGCGTAAACGTGGCAACGAACTTCCTTATCACCACCGAGGACAACAACCGGGCCTACGAGGACACGAAGACCCTCCGGCCCCCGCAGAACATGCTCTTCACCTGCTATGACGTTGACGACCCGGAGTTTTCGCCGAAGGGCTGCTCCCAGGGGGCCCTGGTGGGCCTGGCCTACGGCGAGCCGTGGCTGAAGATACCCCCGAACAGGTATTTTGACGTGAAGTACGAGTACGCCCGGAACATGCTCGACATTCTGTACCAGGTCGTGCCGAAGTGCGAACACCATATCGAGGAGATGGACATCGGCACGCCCCTGACCCATCTCCGGTACCTGGGCCATCCGTCCGGCGCAATTTACGGGTTCGACCAGTTTGCCAAGGACAGTGAACTGTTCATTGAGAAGAAGTCCCCCGTCAGCGGGCTCTTCCACGCCGGGGCCTGGGCCGGTTCAGGCGGTTTCCAGCCGACCCTCATGTCCGGTGCGTCAGCGGCCCGGGCGGTAATCAGATCATTTGAAGGATGATGAGCCATGAAAACAAACGTCAATGAACAGATAGAAGGATACGCCGAGATAGCCCGGGAGAACGAGATACTCCGGAAGTACTCCCGGGACATCGTCAACACCAGGGGCGAGACCCTTGCCGCGATTAACGTCTACCACCCGAAGTCCCTGGACCTGGCGGTGTCCGAGGTCCGGGACGAGACCCCGTCAACCTCGACCATGCGCCTGGTTTCGCCTGACGGCTGGCTCCCGCCCTTCCAGGCGGGGCAGTACGTGAACCTGTTCGTCGAGGTGAACGGCATACGCACCAGCAGGCCCTACAGCATATCGTCGTCCCCGGCCCAGACCGGCTACTATGACATGACCGTGAAGAGGGTAGAGGAAGGATTTGTCTCGTCCTGGCTTCTTGACAGCCTGAAGCCGGGTGACGCGATCACCGCCAGTTCCCCGACAGGGAACTTCTATTACAACCCCCTGTTCCACGGGAAAAACCTGGTCTTTATCGCCGGCGGGAGCGGGATAACCCCCTTCATGAGCATGGTCAGGGAGGTGACCGACCGGGGGCTCGACCGGAAAATCCACCTTGTCTACGGCAACCGGAGCGAAAACGATATCATCTTCGAGGAGGAGCTGACCGACCGGGAGGCACGGCACGACAATTTCACCGTTGACCACGTGATATCGGAACCGGACGAAAAGTACAGCGGACCGGCCGGGTTTATCACCGGGAAGCTCCTGAAAGAACTCGTCAAAGACATCGATACGGCGATGTTCTACGTGTGCGGCCCAGACGCCATGTACAAATTCGTCCTTCGGGAGCTCCTGTCGATGGAGATTCCGAGAAGGCGGATCCGTGTCGAGGTGTACGGCCCTCCGGGCCACCCGGCCGGGCAGCCCGGGTGGCCCGAAGAAGTGAGCCCCGACCAGGTGTTCCAGGTGAAACTGAACGGGAAGACGGTACCCGCGAAGGCGGGTGAACCCCTCATGAATTCACTGGAGCGTTCCGGCATCGTGCTCCCGGCCCTGTGCCGGTCCGGGGAGTGCAGCCTCTGCCGCACGAAACTTATGAAGGGGAGGGTGTTCCACCCTGAGTCGGTGAAGATCAGGAAATCTGATTTAAAATATAACTATATTCACCCCTGTGTGGCATTTCCGCTGGAGGACCTGGAACTGATGGTGTAGGGGGGCTCACTCCTCGTACCGGCAGCTCGCCGTTGACGACTCCCACACCGTGACCGAATGGACCCTGAGGTTCCCGTCAGCCGCTTCCGGGAGGCCGGCCAGCCCCTCGCCGAACCGTCCGGCAATATAGGCCGCCAGGTTTTCCGAGCTCGGGTTGTGTTCCGAAAAGCAGGGTACATCATTGAGGTTTTTATGGTCCAGCTCTCCGAGGATATCCCCGAGGACTCTCTTTAAATCGTGAAAGTCCACAAGTAAGCCGATGCTGTTCAGCCTGTCACCGGCCACCTCCACCACGATGCGCCAGTTGTGGCCGTGGAGGTTTTCGCATTTTCCTTTATATTCCCTCAGCTGGTGCGCTGAGGAAAGGGTATCTTCTATGGAAAGTATGTACATTTTATTTTCTCCGTTGAAGTTATTCATAACTGTATCAAACAATTAGAACCTATCTCACTATATATTCTATTATAAGTAATCTAAAGGGCTTTTTATATCATTTTTATACTCCAGGAGAACATGAGTATAAATCATTGTTGTGTCTAATTTTTTGTGACCTAACAATTCCTGAACAACTCTAATATTTACACCTGATTCTAATAAATGTGTGGCAAAACTGTGCCTGAAAGTATGGGCACTGATTTTTTTTGGTATATTTGATTTTATTGCGGCTTTTTTTATGGCTTTTTGTATTACACTTTCATGTATGTGATGTTTATAAGTTTTTCCGTCATTTTTATCTACATACAGATTTATTGCGGGAAAAACCCAGTACCATATCCATTCTCTATCTGCATTTGGGTATTTTCTGGCAAGATTATCCGGTAGTTTGACCCGATTATTGTCCATTGCTTTATCTCTTTCATAAATCTTTTTAACTGTACTAATATGATCGCTTAAGTCCTGAATAATTTTTTCAGGTATCATTACAGTTCGATCTTTATCACCCTTGCCGGAACGTACTGCAATTATATTACGTGATAAATCAATATCTTTTATTCTTAGAGTCATGCATTCCATTAATCTTAGACCAGAGCCATAAAGGACTTTAGTTATAAGAAGGTTTTCATTGCTCAGATGCTTAAATACTTCAGAAACTTCATTTCTTGCAAGAACCACGGGAATTTTTCTATTATTTTTTGCGCGAAGGGTTTCGTTCATGTTTTCTAAATCTTTATGCAAAACATGTCTGAATAAAAACAGTATGGCATTGAACGCTTGATTCTGTGTCGAGGCTGATACATTTTTCTCCCTGGCAAGATACGTTAAAAACATTTTAACATCCATTGAATCGCAATCCGCAAAATTTTTATCAATAAAATAATAAAACTGTTTTGTCCAATAGATATAATTTTTCCCGGTTTTATCAGAATAATGTTTTAGCTTAATAGTATTTCGAACCTGATTAATAACAAATTCTAATGAAAGCTCTCTAATATTATTTTGTTTTGACAATGAAAAGAATAGACTTACTGCATCGATTGCCTGGTTTATCTGCCATTCCTGGTATTTATTACTTTCATGAAGGTACCTGGTAAAATTTGTGAGCATTTCAACATCAGGAAGTTTATCTTCAGCAGGGCTATCTTCTCCAAGATATTTTAAAAACAGCTCTACCCAGATAATATAGAACTTCTTATGAGATTCATTTATTTTTGAATGTTTTGTGATAGCTTCTTTGTAATCATTAAAATACCCTGCAAGAACCATGTAAATCTCCAATTAAACCGCATGCCGTTTAAGCGTATTTACTACTCAAATTATGGATACCTTCCGGGTTTGCCAGAATATTGCA